>JBGVIJ010000025.1:0-14752 GCA_045123075.1 Phascolarctobacterium sp.
GGATACAGGCATCATACCAGCGAACAAGAAGATGGTTACCCAGTCGATGGATGCATAAGCTTGTTTTTCAGTCAAGCAACCGGTCAGTACGCATACCAATGCGCCGATGATTGCTGCCATTTCCAAGGATACGCCTTTAACACCAACAGCCATTACCAAAATTACTACGGTAAGGATAGCGCCAGAAATCATTTGTTTGGTTTTGTTATCGCCAGAAGCTTCGATTTCTTGTTCAATTTCTTGATCAGCATCGAGTTCAGCTTTCGGGAGCAGGTATTTACCTACAAACATCATGTAAGCCATGCCAGCGATGGAAACAGGAATACCAATCCAAGCAAATTCGAAGAAGCTGAAGGATTCCAGACCAGCTGCGTTCATAGCACCAACTGCGATGATGTTAGGCGGAGTACCTACCATGGTGATGATACCACCCCAACCGCAAGCGAATGCCAAAGGCATCAATTGACGGGAAGCAGGGATTTTTGCTGCGGAGCAGATACCCAAAGCTACGGGCAACAAGCAAGCGCAGGTACCAGTGTTGGACAAGCAAGAAGAAAGTACGGTGCCTACCAACATCAAACCGAACATAAGGCTGTTTTCGCCAGTGCCGCAAAGACTAACAACGGTGTTACCAATTTTTTGAGCAAGACCGGTGTAGAACATGGAAGCACCTACTACGAACATACCACCAAAGAGTACTACGGTGGAGTTAGAAAGACCACTGAATACTTGTTTTGCCGGGATGAAACCTAAAAGGCCGCACGCAATAGCGCCGCCCATTGCAGTAATCGCCAAAGGAATAAGTTCGGTTACGAAGAAAAGTGCAACTACTGCCAACAGAATTAAACATTTAATTGCCGGGGACATATTTGTTCCTCCTTTTTAAAAAATTCATAACTGCTCTTTATTGAATATTTTCTTTTCGGAGCACTTACGTTGATAAAATTCTATCATGGCAAAAATGTGTAATTCGTTGCTGCAACCACAGGCATTTCTACTGTTCTGCTTTAGATATTTCATTTATTCATATACATAAATTGTTTTTCAGATATATTAATTTTAGTAACTATTTTAATTTCTATAAGGATTAAATTTACTTATAGAAAGCAGGCTGTTGTAACCAGTTTAATAACCGTTTTACAACAGCCTGCTTAGATTATTTAATGGAGAAGCTATTTTACAGGATTTTGAAATCATTCCTTACCTCATTATGCGGGGAAGAAAGGCCATACCATCGGGATGATGATGATGGATACGATAAAGGAAACTATTACCAAAGGAACGCCTGCTTTAACATAGTCCATAAATTTGTAGTTGCCGGGGCCAAGAACCAAAGTATTCGGAGGAGTACCTACCGGAGTTGCGAATGCACAGGATGCTGCAACTGCAATTGCCATTACTACCGCTTTCGGATCAGCGCCAAGTTGTTTAGCAATTGCCAAACCAATGGGGCAAAGAAGAGCAGATGCTGCGGTGTTAGACATAAATTGTGTCAAAGTGCAGGAGAGCAGAAAAAGTACTGCGGTAACAACCATCGGGGAAGGAGTGCCACCCATCAAGCCTACAGTCCAATCTGCAATCAAAGCACCGGCACCGGTTTTATCCATGGAAGTTGCAATAGGCATCATGCCTGCAAACAAGAAGATGGTTACCCAGTCAATAGAACCATAAGCTTGTTTTTCAGTAAGGCAACCAGTCAGTACGCAAACGATTGCGCCAATCACTGCTGCCATTTCCAAGGTAATACCAGGAATACCAATTGCCATTGTTACAACTACCAAGAGAAGAATCAAACCGGAAATCATTTGTTTAGAAGTAGAAGTGGTTTTTGCTTCAATTTCTTGTTCAATAACTTGGTCTGCATCCAGTTCAACTTTCGGAAGCAGGTATTTACCTACAAACATCATGTAAAGCATACCTGCCAAGGAGAGCGGAATACCAATCCAAGCAAATTCAAAGAAGCTAAAGGTAGGCAAACCCGCTGCTTTCAATGCGCCGGTTGCGATGATGTTCGGAGGAGTACCTACCATTGTAATTACGCCACCCCAACCGCAAGCAAAAGCCAAAGGCATCAATTGACGAGATGCAGGAATTTTTGCAGCTGCGCAGATACCCAAAGCTACCGGTAACAAGCAAGCACAAGTACCTGTATTAGACAAGCAAGAAGAAAGGAGAGTTGCTACTAACATTAAACCGAACATCAAGCTCATTTCGCCAGTACCGCAAAATCTTACAACTGCAGTACCAATCTTCTGAGCAAGACCTGTGTAGAACATTGAAGCGCCTACGACAAACATACCGGCAAATAAAACCACTGTAGAATCACTAAGACCGGAAAAAACTGCTTTGGCCGGGATAAACCCCAACAGACCACAAGCAACTGCACCGCCCATAGCCGTAATAGCTAAAGGAATAAGTTCGGTGATAAAGAGAAGTGCTACGATTGCCAAAAGGATTAAACATTTTACTGCATGGGACATAATGATACCTCCCTAATAAAATTATTGCTTCAGAAATAAACTCCAATTTCTTTATTTTTGGCTCTTATCTCTTGCTGAGCACATAATAGCAAAGGCATTATTATACATTTGTTGCTTAAGCAACATCTTCGTAAAGGTTCACCCAGTATTCAAAGGCACGTTACAACCCTGACAATCTTCACCTTTTCGTCATTGAAACGTGTATATTTTTGCCACATTTCTTGCATAAAAAAACCGACCAGTAAAAGCGGACTTCACAATCCGTTTTTACTGGTCAGTTAAATATTCTCGTAATCCTGAATATTATTCAGATAAAATTTCAAAGGTATTCTTTTCAAAAGCTACGATACCTTCGTTGCGCATTCTTGCCAACTCACGAGTCAATGCACTCCGATCAGCATCAAGGTAGTTTGCCAAATCAGTACGACTAAAGGGAATAGTAAATTTCTTACTATTGGCATTGTATGCTTCTTGTTCCAGATAAGCAAGAATTTTACCACGCAAAGTTTTTTTGCAAAGTATCTCAGTCTTTTCAATAAGTCTGCTATTATTATCAGCCAAAACGGCTATGATATTACTAACCAACTTATTATGCGCCTTGCTATTAGATGGATTTTCCAAAATCTTTCCAAAAGGAAGCATTAAGACTTCACTTTCACCAGCCGCAAAATAACTTACAATACTACGGTCATGGCGTCGTCCTAAATGACTTTCTGCAAAAACAGCACCACTTCCCAGATGAGTAATGATGGTCTTATCTCCCCAGACATCTTCTTTAATAACTTGTATCGTTCCGTTAATGACAATGCACAAATTATCTACACTATCACCTGCTAATAAAATATAATCATTTTTGCGGAATCTTTTTACAAGTATATTAACCTTGCTTAAAACTTCGCCAATCTCTTCTGTGTCTAAACCTTCAAACAAAGGCATCCCCAATAAATTCTGCACAGAAATTCTTACGTCCATACAATTCACCTACAATAATTTTTTTTATATCTTTAGTCTTTCTTGTGTTCATTATAGCTATAAAAAATTCCCTGTAAATATTTTGTAATTAAAGTAACCGTTATTTAAGTTTGTTGCTAAAGCAACAATTTATTTCCCGCTTACAAAACTTTTTTAATCGCCTTTTATCTAAAGAACTTTTTCTTTCTCCTTAATCGTTATTTTAATTAATTGCTAAGTTTTTGCAAATAATGTAAGCAGGAGCATTATATTCCTCGTTGCTTTTGCAACACCTAAATATTTTTGCACAAGCTACAATTTTATTCAGCAAACGAGACATTTGCTTAGGGCATTAGATGACCTCTGATGCAAAAATTTGGCCGGATATATGAAGTTCAGCATATATCCGGTATTTTTTTATGCAAAAACGGAGCCTTCTTAATAAAGAAAGCTCCGTTTATTTTTTCTTATTTTCTCGCACACAGGCACACGCCCATACGTCCTGTCTTACCCTGTTCCGCACGATAAGAGCAAAACAGTTCTACATTATCATTGGTACAAACGCCTGCAACGGTGATATTTTCTGTAAGCACGCCCACGTCTTGAAGCTGTTTTGCGTTCATCCCCCATAAGTCCAACTGGTACTTGCCACCACCTTTAGGTGCAAAGAATTTCTCGTAACCACTTGCCTGGTCACGTACGAAGTCATCTACTTCATAACAACAAGCTCCAATGGAAGGACCAATGGCAGCCAAAACATTTTCAGGCTTCGTGCCAAAGGCTTCCCCCATCGCTGCCAAGGTCTTAGCCCCAATGTCAGCAACCGTTCCGCGCCAACCTGCATGAGCCAAACCGATTGCTCCAGTTTCTAAATCTGCTAATAGCACAGGCACGCAGTCAGCGTAGAAAAGCATTAAGGGAACTTCAGAGAGATTAGTAATCAGCGCATCAGTATCTGCAATGGTGTTAGAAAAATCTTTCGCACCGCTACCAATAAGCTCTTTAGTCACGCGCACAACCCTACTGCCGTGCACCTGCTGACAAGTAGTAAAGCGACTTGCATCTATACCAATCGCTTCTGCAAAAGCCTTACGATTACGCAGAACCTTCTCCACATCATCACCAACGTGTAGCGCCAAATTTAGCGTCCCAGGAACAACATCGCTCTCCCCATGCAGCCTACAACTACACCCATGCACGAACCCCGCCCTCTCTAGAGCCGGGAACACACCGTACGAAATATTATTATTCTGTATAATCGTAAATTTCTTCATATTATGTACATATAAATCAATATAACTAACGAAACAGAAATCTATACGTTTCTACTGAATATAATCTGTTTAAAATGTACTAACTACAAATTGCATTGTCTTACCTAAATAAAACCAAATAATATTTAGCGACAAACCCCACACCGCTTACAATTATCAAAACACATAGGCGTAAACTTCCCTTCGCCACTCTTTGCCAGCTCAGAAGCAAGATAAGCCTCTGTAAAGCCCATATCAAGATGGTTCCAAGGAAGCGCCTGCCCTACTTCAAGCTCACGGCAAGCATAATCTTCAATATTCACACCACGTTGTTTTAAAACGTATTTCAGCGGGTCACCGCTAACGTGTGCTTCCAGAAGCGCTTCACCAATTTGTCTATCACCACGGGCAAGCACAGCCTGCACTACGGATTCTTTCAAGGATTCAGTAATAAGCTTAATGCGTTTTTCTTTTTTCAAGCCATCGTTAAGCATTTTAAAGCGACGTTTCAAAGTACTAGGATTGCACAAAGGCGCCCATTGATAAGGAGTAAAAGGCTTCGGCACGAAACCGTTTACGGAAATTACCAATTCACCTTTATTACCAGCTTCATCCATTTTAGTACGGATGCGTTTAATCATCGCCAACATTTCTTCGATGTCAACGTCTTCTTCTCCGGGCAAACCAATCATATAGTAAAGTTTAATATTTTTCATACCGGCAGCAGCAGCCAGTTCCATAGCATTATAAACGTGCTCTTCCGTAATGCCTTTGTTAATGCTTTCACGCATACGAGTACTGCCTGCTTCGGGAGCTACGGTCATAGTACGTTGTCCGCTGGCAGCCAGAGCATTAGTCATTTGCTCATCCAAAGTATCTGCACGCAAAGACGCTACAGAGAAACTTACTCCTTGGCGTACAAGTTCTGCAGTAAGCTCTTTAATTTGCGGATGATCAGACACAGCAGCCCCCATCAAACCAACTTTCTTAGTGCGTTCAGGACGTTTAGCAATATCAGCTAAGATGTTTTCCAACGCACGAGGACGAGGCTTTCTAAAGCAATAGCCTGCCATACAGAAACGACAATGTCTGCCACAACCACGAGCAACTTCAACGATATACATATCTTCAAATTCAGTGCCACTGGTCACAATGGCAGAAGTATGAGGATACGCATCAATATCTTTTACCCATTGGCGTGCGATTTTTGCAGGTACACGTTCATCGTGATTCATGCCTACAAATTCATCATCTTCATCGTACTCAGGAGTGTAGTATTTAGGCACATAAACACCGGGAAGATTTGCCAAGTTCAAAAGCTTTTCTTCCTTAGAAGTATTAGTATAAATGGTATCAAGAATCTTTTGGACAGTTTCTTCACCTTCGCCAATTACGAAAGCATCTGCTACTGCAGCCAAAGGTTCCGGATTAAAAGTAGCACAAGGACCACCTACGATAACGAGAGGTTCTTTTTCATTACGCTGTTCCGCACGCAACTTAATGTTACCAAGTTCAAGGACGGTCAACAAATTGTCGTAGTCCATTTCAAAGGACAGCATTACGAAAATAACACTAAAGTCCGAAAGCTGACGCTGCGTTTCCACGCTTAAAAGAGCAGTCTTAGTTTTTTGGTGCTCCTTAATCAAATTGCTTTCCGGTAAAAAGAAGCGTTCACACGCGCTATCACCGCGAGCATTAATCATTTGGTAAAGAATGTGCATACCAAGATTAGACATGCCAAGGTGGTAAACGTTAGGGTAAACGAAAGCTACGGGATGGCGCAAGCCAGGTTGATAAACCTCTACGCCCCATTCATCAGCAATTTTCTGTTTTAAATCATCTTTAATTTTCCAGGACAAAGTATTCCCTCTAATCTTTTCTAAATTTATAGTAGATTATTTTTAAAATTCATCACCATAAGGCTTTAAACTGCGAGGTTTAGATAAAATTTGCTCCATAATCAAACCTTGCACCAATTTAGGATGAGCAAGTTTCTTTTTGGGAGCAGCATCAACCACGGTAAGAGGCTTACCACTGCTCACAGGTTCTTCTGCCATAAAAGCAGGCTCAGTGTAAAGCTTGCCTTTATCGTGCACAATCTCGCAGTTATCTGTATGTACTTTATTGCGTTTCTTGCCAAGGACACGTTCAAATTCTTCTGCCAAATCCCTGTCAGATTTTTCATTAGTAGAGTAATCGTAATCCTCTTCTTCCGGCATAGGGATAGGACCGGGAGTACGACGCTTGCTACCCAAAAAAATTGTCAGCAAAAAGTTCAGCAGAATGAAAGCGAACAGTATCCAAAAGAAACCGTTGCTATTTTCACTAACATAAAAGAACATTGCTGCCTCCTATTTACCGTCTACTTCCTTTTCGGTGAGGGGACTTACTTCTGCGATGGTTTTACGCATTTCAGTATCAGCATTGATGTTGTTCATACGATAGTAATCCATTACGCCCAAACGACCATTTTCCAAAGCGTCAGCCAAAGCTGCAGGAACTTTCGCCTGTGCTTCTACAACTTTCGCTTGCATTTCTTGGGTATAAGCTTTCATTTCTTGTTCTTTAGCAACTGCCATTGCACGACGTTCTTCTGCACGAGCTTGAGCAATACGTTTGTCAGCTTCTGCTTGATCAGTCATAAGAGCAGCACCAATATTACGGCCTACATCTACGTCCGCAATATCAATAGACAAGATTTCAAAGGCAGTACCAGCATCCAAACCTTTTTCCAAAACAGTTTTAGAAATGTAGTCAGGGTTTTCTAGTACAGCAGTGTGGTCAGCAGAAGAACCTACATTAGTAACGATACCTTCACCAACACGAGCGATAATGGTAGCTTCGCCTGCACCACCAACAAGTTTATCAATATTAGCACGTACGGTTACGCGAGCTTTAACTTTAAGTTCGATACCGTCTTTTGCCACAGCAGAAACCACAGGAGTTTCAATAACTTCCGGGTTAACGCTCATTTGTACTGCTTCCAAAACGTTACGACCTGCCAAGTCAATAGCGCAGCCACGTTCAAAGTTCAAATCAATACCTGCACGGTGAGCAGCAATCAAAGCATCAATTACACGGTCAACGTTACCACCTGCCAAATAATGTGCTTCCAATTGATCAACGGTTACGTCAAGACCAGCTTTATTAGCTTTAATAAGAGGCAGTACGATTTGCGCAGCAGGAACGCGACGCAAGCGCATACCAATCAAATCAATAATGCTTACATTAACACCTGCAGCAATCGCAGAAATCCACAAGCCAACAGGCACAAAATTAAGGAACACCATCACACCGATGATGGTAGCAATAAGGCTAAAGCCACTGCCAAAAACAAAATTAACTAACTCCAACATTATTTTCACTCCATTCTGTTAGTCTAGAAGTTTTTCATAGTAATAGTATAGCAAATAATAAGAGGTTAGACAAAATAAAAATAACCGTGTTGCTATCCAACACGGTTATCGTTAATAAATATTTCTACGCAAGTAGTTCTCGAACCATGGCATTAATTCGTTTGCCATCAGCACGACCTTTAGTTTTCGCCATTACTGCAGGCATTACCTTACCCATATCTTTGGGACCGGTAGCACCAACTTCAGCTACAACCTCAGCAACGATAGCTTTTAACTCTTCGTCGCTAAGAGCTTCCGGAAGATATTTTTTGAGAACTTCAATCTCTTCCTTAGCTTGGGCAACCAACTCTTCGCGTCCAGCCTTTTGGAATTCTTCCATAGAATCTTGACGCATTTTTACTTCTTTCATCAAGACAGCCAAAACTTCATCATCGTTCAGTTCTTTTTTGTCATTGATTTCTACGTTTTTGATATTTGCACGAACCATACGAATTACATTGAGACGGAGTTTGCCGTTCTCTCTGTCTTTCATAGCTTCTTTCATATCAACAGTTAATTGGTCTTTTATAGACATAGTGTCCACCTCCAATTATCTGGTTTTACGTTTTCTAGCTGCTTCGGATTTTTTCTTACGGGCAACGCTCGGTTTTTCATAATGTTCGCGTTTTCTAACCTCAGAAAGAATACCAGCCTTTTGGGTTGCTCTTTTGAATCTGCGCAGTGCGCTGTCTAAAGTTTCGTTTTTGCCAACTTTAATTTCTGCCATCTGTTCTCCCTCCCTCCACACACTTAGGGAAGTGTATCTGCAATTTATTGTTATTTAGATATAGTTATAGCTATACCCAAAAACACTTACTGAACAATTATACAAGAAATTTCAAGTTATGTCAACGAAATTTAGTGCAGATTAGCACGGAGGCCAACCTAAAGCTTTGCCGCCAATTACGTGGATGTGAAGGTGATTTACGGTTTGTCCTCCGTCTTCACCAGTGTTCATTACCACACGAAAACCTTTTTCATAAATACCGGTTTTTTCTGCGATTTCCTTAACTTTGCCAAGCATATAAGCCACCAATGCAGGGTCTGCAGTGGTTACGTTAGCAGTATGTTCTTTGGGAAGAAGCAGTACATGTACGGGCGCAGCAGGAGCTACGTCATGAATAGCAATCATTTTATCGTCTTCATATACTTTATTGGAAGGAATGTCGCCTTTGATAATTTTACAGAAGATGCAGTTTTCGTCCATCATTGGAAAAACCTCCTCAAAAAATTTTATTGATTAAATTTATTCTACTAAAACTTTTAAATTCCTGCTATACCAGTTCGCCAACGAGGAAATCCTCTTGCACGCCGGTAATTTTTACTTTAGCAATTTCGCCGCACAAGCTAACAGGAGCTTTGACGATGACACGTTGGTAGTTACTAATCAAACCTTCGATATGTTCATTATCATAAGGTTGTTCAAAAAGAACTTCGCCCTCGCTGCCAACAGATTGTTCCAAGCAAGCACGGAATAATTTTTCGTCCAGCTCACCCAATCTTGCAGCACGTTTTTCTTTTTCGGCTTCAATGATTTGGTTGGGCATTTTTTCTGCAGGAGTACCTTTGCGTTTGGAATAAGGGAAGATGTGCATTTTAGCAAAGCCACATTCTTCAGCAAAACGCATGGTTTCTACGAAGTCTTCTTCGGTTTCGCCAGGGAAACCTACGATAACGTCAGTAGTAATGGCGATATCAGGCAACTGCGCCTTGATATTGCGTAACAATTCCCTATAACGAGCAGTATCGTAGGGGCGGTGCATTGCCTTCAAAATCTTGTCGCAACCGGATTGTAAGGGTAAATGCAAATGACGGCACAAGCGATTATCGCGAGCCATCAAGTCCACAATACGCGGGTCAACTTCTACGGATTCCAAGCTACCTAAACGTAAACGCTTCAAACCGTCCACGCTCAGCGCAGCTTGCACTGCATCGTACAAAGTAACCTCGCCGCCTTGTTCCTTCCCGTAGCAACCAAGGTGAATACCAATCAATACTACTTCCTTGTAGCCTGCAGCAACAAGTTTGGCAACTTCTGCCTTAATGCTATCTAAAGTTCTGCTACGCAACGGGCCACGAGCGTAGGGAATAATGCAGTAGGTGCAATATTGGTTACAACCCTCTTGAATTTTCAGGAAAGCTCTTGTTTTATCAGTTTCAGTACCTGCGCCAAGCTCTTCAAATTTAGTATCAACGGTCATTTTTTGCACGTTGTCTAAAATTTCAGTACGTTTTTCGTCCAGAGCAAGCTCAACCAGCTCCACAATACGACCACGCTCTTGGTTGCCAATGATTACATCAACGCCTTCAATAGTTTTAACTTCTTCTGGTGCAGTTTGAGGATAGCAGCCTGTAACAACAGTCAAGCTTAAAGGGTGATTGCGCACCGCACGGTTGATAATCTGTCTGGAGCGACGTTGACCATTATTGGTAACAACACAGGTATTTATTAAATACACATCGGCTTTTTGGTTAAACTGCACAATTTCATAGCCTGCTTTACGGAAGATTTCTTCCATGCTGGCAGTGTCCGCTTGATTAACCTTACAACCAAGTGTATAAAAAGCAATCTTTCTCATAGTCAGCTTAATCTCCTAAATCGCCTGTTTCATAAAAAATAGCAGACATAGCTACAAGTCCAGCGGTTTCCGCACGCAAAATGCGACGACCAAGGCTTACAGGCACAGCCCCCGCCTCGCGAGCTTTTGCAAGCTCAGCCTCACTGATACCACCTTCAGGACCAATAATCAAAAGTAAGTCTTCCATTTGTCCTGCTTCACGCAAGGCAGTTTTTAGACTCATTCTATCTTCACATTCATAAGCGATAATTTTAGTCTTGCAATCGTTGTTGGCAAGCATTTCCTTAACAGTTTGCACCTCTTGCACTTGGGGAATAATATCGCGTTTGCTTTGCTTAGCAGCAGCTTCCGCAATCTTTTGCCAACGCTCCACCTTCTTATCAGCCTTAGAACCATCAAGACGCACTACGGAATGTTCCATTGCAACAGGAACAATGCTGTAGGCACCAAGCTCCACTGCTTTTTGGATGATAAAATCCATTTTTTCGCCCTTTGCCAAACCTTGGGCAAGAGTAATCTTCACAGCGGGCTCGTGGCTTTCAGCAAGCTTTTCAAGGCAGCGAACAGTAACAGTGCTTTCAGTAATAGCAGCAACTTCTGCCAAAGCACTTACGCCGTCATCACTTACGATTTGCAATTTATCACCGGGTTGCATTCTGAGAACCTTGCCAATATGCTTAGCATCCACACCGGTAATAGTCATTTCTTCATTATATAATTGCGGTATAAAAAACCTATGCATTTATTTCACCTTGCTCATTTGCATTACGACCCAACCGCCTTTTTCATCAACGTGGTCTACTTGCATTCCTACTTCTTTAGCAGCAGCTTCAATATCAGCTTGTCTTTCTTTGATGATACCACTTGCCAAGAAAATGCCGTTATCTTCCAATTTGCCAGGGATATCTTTCAAAAGCATAATGATGATATCAGCGATGATGTTAGCAATAATTACGTTAGCTTTGCCCTCAGTACCGTGGAGCAAATCGCCTTCTTTAACATCAATTCTATCAGTCAAGTCGTTGTCAGCAATGTTTTCTTGCGCAACGCGTACAGCAACTGCATCAATATCTACAGCTTTAACTTCTTTTGCACCGAGGAGTGCAGCTGCGATTGCCAAAATACCGCTACCGGTACCAACGTCAAAAACAACATCGTCCTTGGTCAAGATTTTTTCCAAGCGAGCCATACACATATTGGTAGTGTGGTGAGTGCCGGTACCAAAAGCCATACCAGGATCAATCTTAATCACGTGCTCGCCTTCTTTAGCTTCGTATTCTTCCCAGCTGGGTTTAATTACGAGGCTTTCGCCAACGTGGGTAACGTGGAAATATTGCTTCCATTCGTTTGCCCAGTCCACTTCGGAAACGGTACGGAAACGAGTATTACCAAAGCGGAATTTGCCAATGCGTTCTTCAATAATATTTAATTCTTCTTCTATTTGCGCAAGACGACCTTGCAATTTTTCGTCATCTGCATAGTATGCGCTTACGGTTACGATTTCGGTATTTTCTTGTTCAGGAATATCGCACAATTCCCAAGTACCGCTGTTACGCAAATCGTTAATCAATTTGGGGTCTTCGATGGCAACGCCATGAGCACCAACGCTTACTAAAATATCAGAAACAGCTTCTACTGCTTCGTGGGTTACGCCTACGTTTACTTCTATCCAATTTGACATTGTCATACAACTCCATTCTTATTTTATATATGTAAGTATAACATACGCCCGCTCCAATCCGCAAAAGTATTTGTTGACGATAGTCACAAATTAACATAGAATATTGTCTATATAGTGAAAAGCTTTTAAACCAAAAGCTAAGGAGGAAAATTATGCTGACATTGGATAAAATTTACCATGCAGCCTTTGTATTGAAGGATATCGCCCGCAAAACGGACTTAATCGCTGCTCCCCAACTTTGTGAAGGCAGTGAAGTATATTTAAAAACCGAAAACCTGCAAGTAACCGGCAGCTTCAAAGTGCGCGGTGCTTACTATAAAATTAGCCAACTGACCGAAGAAGAACGTTCTAAAGGCGTAATCGCTTGCAGTGCAGGCAACCACGCTCAAGGCGTTGCTCTCGCTGCTACAAAAATGGGCATTAAGAGTATCATCTGCATGCCTGACGGCGCACCCATCATGAAAGTAGAAAACACTAAACGTCTTGGTGCAGAAGTTCGCCTGGCAAAAGGTACTTATGACGATGCTCACGACCTAGCTGTCAAGCTGCAAGAAGAAACCGGCATGACCTTCATCCATCCCTACGATGATGATTTGGTAATCGCTGGTCAAGGCTCCATTGGCTTGGAAATTTTGGAACAACTTCCCGATGTAGAAGCTGTTATCGTTCCCATCGGCGGTGGCGGTTTGATTTCCGGTGTTGCTATCGCTATGAAGAACTTACGCCCCGATATTAAAATCTACGGCGTACAATCTGCAGGCGCAGCAAGCATGTTCAATGCTTTCAAAGCAAAATCTTACCAAACTTTGGATAGCGTAAGCACTTTTGCAGACGGTATTGCAGTAAAAACTCCCGGTGAAAACACCTTCAACATCATCGAAAAATATGTTGATGAAATCATCACTGTTAGCGAAGACGAAATTGCAGCTGCAATCCTCGCCCTTATTGAAAAACAAAAACTTATTGCTGAAGGTGCAGGCGCAACTCCTGTAGCAGCAGCTATCTTTAATAAACTGCCCATTAAAGGCAAAAAAGTTGTATGCCTCGTTTCCGGTGGTAACATCGACGTAAACATTCTTTCCCGCGTAATCACCCGCGGTCAAGTAATGAGTGGTCGCAAAACTAATCTGATGATTGCTTTGGAAGATAAACCGGGGCAATTACTCCACGTTAGTGACATCGTTTCCAGCTGTGGCGCGAACGTTATCAGCGTACACCATGACCGCAGTGATGCCAATATGGCAATCACCAGTTGCTTCCTTAAACTCGGTCTGGAAACTCGCGACAACGACCAAATTGAAGAAATCAAACGTCGTCTTATCGAAGAAGGCTTCAACCTTGTAAGCGAACGTTGCTAAGAAAATAGTAAAGGCACTACCCACAAATGTGTGATACGCTACACAAATGTGAGTAGTGCCTTTGTTATTTTTAAAAATTCAAAATAGCAGAAATGATATTTCTAACATTTTACAGTTCCTTTCCGACAGTTGCGCCTACAGTAAATTCTTCACATCTGTAGTAACTATCATAATTTTCAAAAAGCTCCTCGATAGAAGGACGACGTTTGATAACCTTTTTAATCATGATTTCATTTTCACTAGCAATAATTTCTATGCTGTCTCCAATCTTTAAATTTGCAGTGGATAAAACATCTCTACTTAGTCTTATACCTTGGCTATTTCCCCATTTGGTAACAACTGCACTAACTGTCATATTATAAAACTCCTTAACTGCTTCGAAATATACTATAAAATATAAAGGTGAACAACATTGTTTAAACCAACCTAACATACTCCAAATACAAAATATTACTTATATGCTCCCTTTTTCATACTGTTCATAAGTTTTTGCTTGCGTTCCATAACAGAATATCCAGCTTCGTATATTTTTACTAGCAATACACTATTACCAACCGGCTTCATCACTAAATCTGCACCCAAATCGTGACACACTTTACCTTCTGCGTCTGCAATAAAGCGTAAAGGCATGCAATATTGCGTACCATTATTGTTGAACATATACATAAACACTCTCATCGTTGCATTTTTAAGCCTGGTATCGCTATTGCGCAACTTAGCTAAATAATTAGGATTCTCATAGTGTTCTTCCATCGAAACCAACAAATACAACTTGTTATCCCTCATCAGAGGAACCACACTATTTGAATCCACATAAACAACGCCATTAGAAGTATCTGTTATTTTTATTAAATCTTTCGAAGCCGCACCACAAACACTGCTTAATAACAGTAAGAATAATGTCACTAAAATTAAAAACTTATATTTCATAAATACCTACTTATTTTTTCGCTTCCAATTTTCTAACAGGGCTGAACGAAAAATCAGCAAGTTTATTTTGTTTATCAAAAGAAAATACAATGTTAACTATTTTTTCTTTGGTAAAATAAGCAACA
>JBGVIJ010000026.1:0-12771 GCA_045123075.1 Phascolarctobacterium sp.
CAGTCGCAGCTTCTACAGGCACTTCATTTTCCAAAAGTTTTTCTAAACGAACCTGCACTTTTTCTAAAGGGAGGAAGCCGCTGTAACGAGAAGCAATTTCTCCGTTTTTAATGAAGAGCAGGGTGGGGACGATGGTAATGTACAATTCGTCTGTGAGCTTTGGTTCTTTATCTATATCAATTTTTACGATGTCAAGTTTATCACCCATAATTTTATTAAGGTCATCTAAAACGTAGCTTTCCATTTTGCAAGGCCCACACCAAGTTGCGTAGAAGTCTGCTAAAAAAGTTTTTTTTGCTGCGAGCATTGCTTTAAATTCTGAAGCATTAGGAGCTAAAATGGTCATTGTTTCACTTCCTTTTGGAGTAGTTTTTTAGATTATTATACCCTAAATCCGAGAAGAGTGGTATAAATCTGAAGGCTTCCTTTGTGAAATGATTGCAACAAAAATTTTCAGTTAGCATCGGCTAAATTAATGCTTGACGAAATCTAACTATAATGGTATATTTTTATAGAAGTTAGATTCAGCTAACTGTGTTTTGAAATTTAGGAGAAACTCATGACTTTAAAAGATGCTCAAGAAGGAATTGAATATATTGTAAAAGCAATCGAAACCGGCGATGAAGAAGTGGACGCGTTCTTGTTCTCTCTGGGGTGTTACGCAGGAGAACCCATTACCGTAATATCCCATATCAACGGTGGTTGTATTGTATCTATTAAAGACGGTCGCTATACTATCGATAATAATTTAGCTAGTGCTATTTTGATTTAAGAGATGAAGGGCTAAGATTAGCCTTTTATTTTTAAAATGAGGTTAGTTTAGGCTAACGGTCTAGTGGTTGATAAAGCATTTTATAAATTATGGAAAGGAGAATGAAAATGAAAATTGCTTTAACTGGCAATCCCAACAGTGGTAAGACTACTACCTTTAATGCTCTTACTGGTCGTAACGAGCGAGTTGGTAACTGGGCAGGCGTAACTGTAGATAAAAAAGAAGCGCCTATTAGCAAAAAGTTTTATGATTGTGCAGAAGAATTAATCGCTGTGGATCTTCCCGGTGCTTATTCCATGTCCCCTTTTACTGCAGAAGAAAGTATTACCAGCGATTATGTGAAGAATGAAAATCTTGATGTAATCATCAACGTTGTGGATGCTACCAATTTAAGTCGTAGTTTATTTTTCACTACGCAACTTTTAGAATTAGATGTTCCCGTTGTTGTTGCACTGAACAAAACCGACATCAACGATAAAAAAGATACACGTATTAACGTGGTAGAACTTGCGAAAAGATTAGGCTGCCCCGTTATTCAAACTGTTTCCACTGACGAAAAGGGTTTATCTGAAGTTGTAAAAACTGCAGTAGCTCAATATGGCAAAGGCCAAAAAGCACCTTATGTACAAGGTGATGTGGATATGGAAAATAAGGAAGCTGTTATGGAGGCAGATAAAAAACGCTTTGCCTTCGTAAATAAAATTGTGGCTTCCGTTGAACACCGTAAGGTACAAACCAATAAAAAGAACTCTCAAGATAAACTTGATGAGCTTTTAACCAACAGATACTTAGGCTTGCCGATTTTCGCAACCATTATGTTCTTGGTGTTTGATATCTCTCAGTCCAGCTTTGGTCCGTATTTGGCTGATACTTTGGTTGCGTGGATTGAAGGCTTCCAAGAAAACATTGCTGCCATGGTAGAAGGAACTTCTCCCTTGTCCCAAGCAATTTTGCTGGATGGTATTATTGGCGGCGTAGGTGCAGTTGTTGGTTTCTTGCCCTTGGTAATGGTTATGTACTTCTTGATTGCTCTTTTGGAAGATTGCGGTTATATGGCGCGCGTTAGTGTTGTGCTTGATCCTATCTTCAAAAAAGTAGGTCTTTCCGGTAAATCAGTAATTCCCTTTGTAATTGCTACTGGTTGTGCAATTCCGGGGGTTATGGCTTGCCGTACCATTCATGATGAACGCGAGCGTAGAGCTACAGCAATGTTGGCTCCGTTTATGCCTTGTGGTGCGAAGCTTCCTGTAATCGCTTTGTTTGCAGGCGTGTTCTTCGGCGATGCAGCTTGGGTTGGTACTTTAATGTACTTCGTAGGTATTGCAGTAATCTTCTTTGGCGCGTTACTGGTTAATGAAATTACCGGTATCAAAAATAAGAAGTCTTACTTCATTATGGAATTGCCCGAATATAAAGTTCCCAGTTTGAAACGAGCTTTTGAATCTATGATTTCTCGCGGTTGGGCGTACATAGTAAAAGCTGGTACTGTAATTCTGGTTTGCAATACTTTAGTACAAGTTATGCAAAGCTTTAACTGGAACTTTGAACTGGTAGAAGAAGGTATGGAAAGCACTTCTATCTTGGCAAGCATTGCATCTCCCTTTGCAGTGCTGATGATTCCCTTGGGCTTTGGCGCTTGGCAGTTGGCTGCTGCTGCTATTACCGGTTTCATTGCTAAAGAAAATGTTGTTGGTACTTTGGCTGTAGTTTATGGCATTACCAACTTCATTGATACTGAAGAACTTGCTTTGGTTGGTGGTACTAACGAAGTTGCTGCTGCCATGGGCTTGTCTGCCAGTGCGGCTTTAGCTTACCTGATGTTTAACTTGTTCACTCCGCCCTGCTTTGCAGCTCTTGGCGCGATGAATGCTGAAATCAGCGATAGAAAATGGTTCTGGGGTGGCGTTGCCCTGCAATTTGCAACTGGTTACGTGATTGCCTTTGCTGTGTACCAAATTGGTACCTTTATGAACACCGGCGAGTTTGGTGTGGCGTTGGTACCTGGTTTGGTAGTTGTTGGCGTGATTGTTGCTACTCTGGCATATCTTATCGCTCAAAATGATAAAGTAGCAGAAACTAAATTGTATTTTGAAAAACAATAGTTGATTTTTAAGGAGTGTTTGCGATGACAGATATTATCCTTGCTTTAGTTATTATCGCCATTGTAGGCTCTGCCGTAGCATATATTTACAAGTCCGGTAAACAAGGCGGTAAATGTATTGGCTGTCCTAATAGTGGTTGTCGTTCCGGTCAAAATAAGGAAGGCTGTTCTTCCTGTAGTTTTGGTTGCGGTAAATAAGCATAAAAAATTAACCTGTGCGTTTCGGCGTGCAGGTTATTTTTATTTTACAGATTTAGTCATAGAATAAACACAATTACTTTGTAAGATAAGCTTAGAAAATAAGCACTTGTATTTTTGTGAGATTATAGAAAGTTTGGAGGTAGTGCTGATGTTGGAACGCAAGAATTTATTAGCAGGAGTTTTCGTAGCGTTGCTATCTTTAAATTTGTGTGGTAGTAGTGCGGAAGCAGGGACTTCTGCAGAAAAAGAAGAAGCAAGAATGTGGGAAGGCTTCAGGGATAGAGTGACCTGTACTGTTGATGAAAGTGTTGCTGCTGAATATAAAGTTAAGGAAACTGTGGTAGTTAATCAAGTTGTAGTGCCTGTTGTGGGAACTTATCCCTTCCTTTTCATTTGGGATGATTGGTATCACTGGCATCATCACCATCACGTATGGAATAGACATCCTGTTTACAGACCGCACATTGGCAGACCGCCTGTGCATCATCCGCCTAGACCGCACAAGCCTGCGATTATTAAACCAGCTCCGAGACCGGGCAGACCTGCTATTAGTAAACCGTCTGCAAGACCTAATCGACCGGCAGTTTCAAGACCTGCATCTGGAAATAGAGGTAATCGTCCTGTAATGAGACCTGCTCCTGCACCTAGACCGCAAGTGAAATCTGCACCGCCTCGTTCTCGTGGTGATGAAATGATTTGGCAAGATAGAGCACCTCGTGGTGGTGGAAGGCAACATGGTGGTGCAAGACCTGGTGGAAGAGCTCCGAGGCGTGGAAGATAGGGGGAAGATAATATGAAAAGCTTACATAAAATGTTTTTAGTAGCAATGCTTTGTTTGGTAAGCAGTGTTGCTTCTGCCTATAATCCTGCTCTTGAGGATGATGGCAGATGGGTCTTCTACGATAGCGATAAAGAAGGTGTGATGCGCTACGACAAAGAGAGCATCACTCTTGAAGGTGACCGCTATGCTTATGTTTGGGCGAAGAAAGTTTATAACAAGCCTGAACTTTTAGGTAAGGAAGATTTGCAATTGATGTATGTTGACTGCGAAAAGAAAAAGTATAAAATTTTAGACTACATCTTCTACAGTGACAAGGAAACAGTTGCAACCAGTGCTCGATATAATGCGTTAACTGGCGTGGCGGCGAAGTCTTGGGAAGATAAGAATATCGAGAAGAAAGCCAACAAAGAGCTTATTAAGTTAATCTTCGATAAAAAGCACAAGGAACTTCTCATTGAAGAAGATGCTACTAAGATGAGCGTGCCTGATGATTATACAGAGATGGGCGATTACATTAGTAGCTTGTCTACAAATCAATGGCAGTACATCGGTGGTAGAAATTTAGTAGACGAAGCAACTGGTTTAGGCGAGAGCTATGTGTTCTATTACGACAAGCAAAATGTAGAAGTGTCTAAAGATGGCAACAAGATTACTGCTTGGATTAAGTACCGCTATCTTGATGGTAAGAATCCTAAAGTTAAACCTTTAGTACAATACGGTTTGTCTCAAACTACCATTAATTTTGCTGACAACACTTACGTTGACCACGTAATGCTTGTGTACGACGAAAATGGTAAGTTCGTGGCAGAGTATGATGAGGAAACGGGAGTGGAACGCAAGATTCATAGTGGTACTATTATGTCGATGATAGCAGATGCACTGAATTGAATATTGAGTTTGCTTGAATGTGATTAGTGGTAAAAATAAAAAAGCAGGGTAACTTTTAGTGTATTACTAAAAATTACTCTGCTTTATTTTTGTTCAGAAGATTATGCTACGGGTTTACCACATTCGCCACAGAATTTGGTGCCTTCTGCCAATTCAGCACCACAGCCAGCGCAAACTTTTTTGATGACCATGGGGGCACCACATTCGCCACAGAATTTAGTTCCGAAAGGTACGTAAGCACCACAGGACGGACATTTAGCTGCCAAAGGAGCGCCACATTCACCAAAGAATTTTTTGTCAGGAGTATTTTTTGCTTTGCAGGAGGGACACTCAACTGCATCACCATGGTCAACAGGAGTTGCAGTAACTACTACGTTTTTGCCGCCGCTAGCAATATAGTTTTGAACGAAGGTAAAGATTTGTTCCACAAGTTTCTTTTGTTCCCAAGCACCGAAAGCTGCAGTGAACATCAAGGGAGCGAAAACAATAGCGCCAACTACGCCAGCACCAACTTTATCAGACCATTCACCGCTACCAATGGAAACGGTAATCAAATCACCGCTAGCAATGATTTGTACTTGAGTTGCTTTGCTCATACCAGCAAGTTTTTTCCAACCGCTATCTTGAGATTTTGCTTGCAGGAAGTAACCTTCCGGAGTAGTAGTACCTTCAGCATACATTTTATGATCAGAAGACAGGTAGCCCATAATTGCTTCGCCAACATTAACTACACTCATGCCTTCTGCTAATCTAAATACTTTAGAGGAATCTGCCATAATAACTCTCCTTCCAAAAATCTTTTAACAAAAGATTTACTATATGGTTTAATTATAAATTTTATAGAGTTTTAAAGCAAGCAGTATTTTGCCAATTAGTCATAACAAAAGCGCCTCGGAATTTTCCAAAGCGCTCGAATTTTTACCAGCTTACTTTTCAGTTTTGAATTTCAAAATCAGGGAGATGATTAAACTCACAACGAAGCAACCGGAGAAGAAGTACAGGGTTAAGGTATAGCTATGGGTGCGTTCGTAGATAATGGAAAGAAGCAGAGGTCCAGCAATGCCAGCCAAGCCCCAAGCGGTAAGGATACGACCATGGATGGCGCTCAGTTGTTTGGTGCCGAAAAGGTCACTTAAATATGCAGGCATGCAGGAGAAGCCACCGCCGTAACAGGTGATGATGATGAAGATGAGCGCTTGGAACATAAAGCTATCGGTTACACTTGCCAAGAGGTAGAAGGCTGCGATTTGAATAGCGAAGAACAGCACGTAAGTATTGCGACGACCAATGTAGTCAGAGAGGGTGGACCAGGCAATACGTCCGCCACCGTTTAAGAGACCAATGATACCAACCATAGAAGCTGCTTCCAGCGGAGACATTTTGATAACTTCTTGTGCCATGGGGGAAGCTACTGCCAAAAGACCGATGCCACAGGTTATGTTGGTGAAGAAAATCCACCACAGTGCTGCGAACATCCAAGTATGCATTGCTTCTTTTGCGGTGTATTGGGGACCGGTAACGGTAGGTTGATTAACAGCATGTTTTGTAGGGGCGGAAGTGTCAACAGTAGTTTTAGGAGGTTCTAAATAAAGGGCAGAAGCAACCATTACTACGAAGTAAACGCAACCAAGAATCAAGAAGTTGTTAATCAAGCCATATTTAGCAATTAAGATTTGCATTACAGGACCTGCTATAAGGCTTGCGAAACCAAAGCCCATAATTGCCAAGCCAGTTGCCAAACCGCGGTTGTTAGGGAACCATTTTACCAAAGTAGATACGGGAGTGATATAACCTACACCTAAGCCAATGCCACCAACAACACCATAGAACAGGTACATCAAAGTCATGCTATGTTGAGTGAGTGCGAAGGCAGTACCAAGCATGCCCAAACAAAAAAATGTAGCAGAAACGAGACCACTTTTGCGCGGACCGTATTTCTCTACATAGCTACCTAAAAAGCCTGCGGATAGTCCCAAGAATAAAATTGCCAGTGAAAATGTCCAAGTAACGTCTTTGAGGGAGAAGCCCATTGCTTCCATGATAGGCTTGGTCAGAACGCTCCAAGCGTAAACGCTACCGATACAAATGTGAATGCCAATTGCGGATAAGGCGATGAGCCATTTATTCTTAGTTTGCTGCATTGTGATAACCTCTTTTCCTTGCAAGTATAGTTTGGCACTTGCCGCCTAGAAAAACAAAAATCGCCCGGGCTCAAGTGCTTGCCCAGACGGTCGGCTAAATCACAATACAGAACACGTGGTAAACTCCACTTAATCCGTCAGTGCTGTATTGCTCTATTAAGTTATGCCTTTATTATAACGGATTTCGTGTGGTTGTCAAGTTGTTTTCAAAAGTTATTTAATCGATATGTTGTGTATTGCAATTGTTCGTTATACTAAATATTGTAAAGTGAGTGAGGGGCGTAAATTAATAAAGAGGTTCCAGAGAAGAAGCATATTGTGTATTCCAAGCAACGATTCGAAAAAAACTGTGATATTTTCAAACTAAAAGGAGCGTTGCGTTTGAGTGTTGCGGTAATATCAATATGCTTCTAATGAATTTGTATTGACATATGTGGGCAGAAATTGATAATATGTATAGGTAACAGAATAACGAAAATGCTATGAAGGAAAGGTCTTCTGCAAGGCAAAGCTTTTAGAGAAACGGCGGTTGGTGCAAGCCGTAGCGATGTAGCGAGAGATGTAGTTCCAGAGCAGCTTTATTGAAATAGTAGTAGGTAAAGTCGTCAGCGCACGTTACGCGTTTTGAGTGCCCAATAAATTTTATTGGGAAAATAGGTGGTACCGCGTTAATTCGTCCTGTTCGTAAAGAACAGGCTTTTTTATTTTGGAAGGAGATTTAGAGTATGTGCGAACAACAAGAACACAACATTCCTAAAGTTTATGACCCTGCTTCCGTTGAGAAGAAATGGTATAAATATTGGGAAGACAATGGTTATTTCCATGCAGAAGTTGAAGAAGGCAAAGATGCATTCAGTATCGTGATTCCGCCTCCGAATATCACTGGTCAATTACATATGGGTCACGCATTGGACAACACCCTGCAAGATATTTTGATTCGTTGGCACCGTATGATGGGTCACAACACCCTGTGGATGCCCGGCTATGACCATGCAGGTCTTGCTACCCAAATTAAAGTAGAAGAAGTAATCAAAAAAGAAGAAAACAAAACTCGTTATGACCTCGGTCGTGAAGAGTTTTTGAAACGCGTCTGGATTTGGAAAGACCAATACGGCGACCGTATCATCAACCAATTGAAATGCTTGGGTGTTTCTTGTGACTGGGATCGTAAACGCTTTACTATGGATGAAGGCTGCTCTCAAGCTGTACGTGAAGTATTCTGCTCCTTGTATGAAAAAGGTCTCATTTATAAAGGCACTCGTATCACCAACTGGTGCGTAAACTGTAACACCGCTTTGAGTGATATCGAAGTAGAACATAAAGACGACGCAGGTAACCTCTGGTACATTCAATACCCCGTTGTTGAAGAAGAAGGTACCTTCCTGACCATTGCTACCACTCGTCCGGAAACTATGTTGGGCGATACCGCAGTAGCAGTTAATCCGGAAGATCCTCGTTATGGTCATTTGGTTGGCAAACATTTGCGCCTTCCCATCACTGACCGCATCATTCCCATCATCGCTGACAGCTATGTAGATTTGGAATTCGGTACCGGCGCAGTAAAAATTACTCCGGCACATGACCCCAACGACTACGAAATGGGTATCCGTCATAAATTGCCCAGCATCGTTGTTATCGGTATGAACGGTATGATGACTGAAGAAGCTGGCAAGTATGCAGGCCAAGAACGTTACGAATGTCGTAAAAACTTGGTTAAAGAACTGCAAGAACTTGGCAACCTCGTTAAAATCGAAGAACACGCTCACGCTGTTGGTCACTGCCAACGTTGCGGTAGCGTAGTAGAACCTTTGGTATCTACCCAATGGTTCGTTAAAATGGAACCCCTGGTAAAAGCTGCTGTTGACTGCGTAGAAGACGGTCGCACTAAATTCGTTCCTGAACGCTTTACCAAAACTTACACTGGCTGGATGGAAAATATCCGTGACTGGTGTATCTCCCGTCAAATTTGGTGGGGTCATCGTATTCCCGTTTGGTACTGCGATGAATGTGGCGAAATGCACGCTTCCCGTACCGATTTGACTGCTTGCCCCAAATGCGGCAGCACTAACATTTACCAAGACGAAGACGCTCTGGACACCTGGTTCAGTAGTGCACTCTGGCCGTTCTCCACTATGGGTTGGCCCGAAAAAACTCCGCTCTTAAATCAATTCTATCCCACCAGCGTATTGGTAACCGGCTACGACATTATCTTCTTCTGGGTTGCTCGTATGCTCATCATGGGTATGGAATTCATGAAAGATATTCCGTTCGAAAAAGTATTCATCCACGGTCTTGTTCGTGATAGCCAAGGTCGCAAAATGTCCAAATCTTTGGGCAATGGTATCGATCCGTTGGAAGTTATCGACCAATACGGTGCAGATACCCTGCGTTTCATGCTCATCACCGGTAACACTCCTGGTAATGACATGCGCTTCTATTGGGAACGTGTGGAAGCTACCCGTAACTTTGCAAACAAAATTTGGAACGCTTCCCGCTTTGCATTGATGAACATTGAAGGCTATGACCCCAATGCGAAACTTGCTCCCTACACCTTGGCAGATAGATGGATTCTTTCTCGTTTGCAACACGTATCTAAAGAAGTTACCGACTTGCTTGGCAAATTTGAATTGGGCGAAGCTGGTCGCACCATTTATGACTTCATTTGGGGCGAAGTTTGCGACTGGTACATCGAACTTGCTAAACCTCGTCTTTACAATAAAGAAAACGCTGAAGAACGTGCAACTGCTCAACATGTACTTGCTACCGTTCTCACCAGCGCAATGCAACTCTTGCATCCCTACATGCCCTTCATTACCGAAGAAATTTACCAATGCTTGCCGCACCAAGCTGAAAGCATTATGGTTTCCCAATGGCCTTTCGCTAAAGAAGAACTCATGGACGATGAAGCAGAACGCTTGATGGGCGCAATCATGGACAGCATCAAAGCTATCCGTAACATGCGTGCAGAAGTTAACGTACCGCCCGGAAAGAAAGTTCCTGCAATTCTCCTTGCTGCTGCTGACCTTAAAGAAGGCGTGGAAGCTAACCAAAATTACATCCACCTGATGGGCGCTATTGACGAATTGACCGTATTGGCAGATGACGCTGCTAAACCGGAAAACGCAATGGCTGCAGTAGTAAGCGGTATTGAAGTTTATTTGCCCTTGGCTGGTTTGATTGACGTTGAAAAAGAAAACCAACGCTTGAACAAAGAATTGGTTACCATCGACAAAGAACTGAGCCGTGTAGAAGGTAAACTTGGTAATGCAGGCTTCTTGGCAAAAGCTCCGGCTGATGTTATTGAAAAAGAAAAAGCTAAGGCTGACGAATTGAATGGCAAAAAGACCGCAATTCTCGAACGCTTGGAATACTTGAAGACTCTGTAATTAAAATTTACTCCCTCAACTTAATAGTTGGGGGAGTTCTATCTTGGAGGATAGAATGAATTACGTTGAAAGCTTAGAATACTTAGACTCCCTTGGTAAATTTGGCATCCAACTTGGTATGGAACGTATCGAAGGTTTGTTGCGTGAACTGGGCAACCCTGAACAACAAATCAAAACTGTTCATGTTACCGGTACAAATGGTAAAGGTTCTGTTAGCAGTATGATTACTAACATCATTCTTGCTGCGGGTTTAAAGGTTGGTAAATTTACCTCTCCTCATCTTGTAAAATACAACGAACGTATTGAACTTAATGGTAAGGATATCAGCGACGAAGACTTTGCGACTGCCATTACTGCGGTAAAAGTTGCGGCAGAGAGCATTGTGAAAAAAGGCGTTTGTGAACAACCCACTCAATTTGAAATTCTGACTGCTGCAGCCTTCCTCTACTTCCATTTGCAAAAAGTAGATTACGCTGTAATTGAAGTTGGGTTGGGTGGTTTGTGGGATTCTACCAACGTGATTACTCCTGTGGTATCTGTAATCACCAATGTTTCCTTAGACCATACTGATCGTTGCGGTGCAACTGTAGCACGTATCGCAATGCAAAAAGCAGGCATCATTAAAGAGAAAGTGCCTGTAGTAACTGCTGCAGAAGGTGAAGAAGCTCTCGGTCCTATCGTAACCATGGCAATGTTCAAAGAAGCTCCTGTATATCTTTACGGTAAAGCTTTCTACGGAACAGAAGTTACCAGCTCTATGGACGGTCAAAAATTCACTTTGCACGCTGGCGACTATTACCATTCTGATTACGAAATTAAATTGCCCGGAGAACACCAAATCAAAAATACCAGTGTGGCTATTGTGGCGGCGAAGCTTGTTTCTAAGCAAGACCCGCGCATTAACGAAATTGCTCTGCATATGGGCGTAGCAAATACTTTGTGGCCTGGTCGTTTGGAACGTATTGCCCAAAAGCCTGATTTGATTTTGGATGGTGCTCATAATCCTGATGGTGCTTTGGCACTTAGAAAAGCTCTTGATAAATACTATCCCGGCAAAAAAATCCATTTTGTCTTTGGCATGATGGGTGATAAGGATATGACTAACGTTATCAAAACTTTGATTAAGGCAGATGACGTGGTTTATACTGTGCGAGCAGATAGTGGCGCACGTGCTGCTGAAGCAGATGCGTTGGCTACTTTAGTTGGAGCGAACGCAGTAGCTGAAATCGATTTGCAAACTGCTTACCACAAAGCTTTAGATAAAGCTGGTGAAGATGGTGTTGTTTGTGTATGTGGCAGCTTGTATCTTGTTGGCGAATTTAAAGTAATGCTGCAACGAGAAAAAGAGCAATGCCATTAAAGAATTCACGTGGATTTCACAACATCGCGAAAAATAAACTGGCATTATGTGTATTCGTTGATATAATGATTACAGGAAGTGCGTAAGCATTTTCCGACGACATGGTACTGCGAAACACTATCTCCTCGTTTCGTGGAAAAATTTAAGACGAGAAGCATTAGGCAAGAACCCCGCTAGTGGACAGCGGGGTTTTTGTTTTTTCTGATATAATCGCTCGTTTAAATCAAGATAACTTTACCTACAAAAACTTGTATTTCTTTACTTCAAGACTGTAACGAGGTAAAATAAAATTATATAAGTGTTTTTAGGGAGGAGAACGCCTAATTTTGCTAAGGCGTGATAAATAGATAAGACTTTTCTAAAAGGGAGAGATGTGTATGAATTTACAAGATGTGCAAAAGCTTTTGAATGCTACTGTGCATACTGGACAAGAGTTTTTGGATAGAACTGTGGAAACTTGTTGCGGTAGTGATTTAATGAGTGACGTGCTTGCCTTTACCAAGTGCAATACTTTGTTGTGCACTGGTCTTACCAATTTACAAGTGGTTCGTACTGCTGATATGACAGACTTGTGCGCCATCATTATTGTTCGTGGCAAGACTCCTTCTGAAGATGTAGTGGAAGCTGCTGCTGAAAATAACTTGCCTATTATGTCTACTGATTTAACTTTGTTTGACGCTTGCGGCGTGTTATATAACGCAGGTATTCGTGGTTGTGCTAAGAAGGAGTGCAGCTATGGAAGAAAATAAATCCTTAAAATTAAGCTTTGATGTAGTTGGCGGCGACTTCGAACGTGCAGGTGAAGCTTCTGCAAAGATTAAGAAGATGCTCAAAATGATTGGTGTTCCTGCTGACATTGTCCGTCGCATTGCCATTGGTACTTACGAGGCAGAAATGAATG
Source organism: Phascolarctobacterium sp. (assembly GCA_045123075.1). GTDB lineage: Bacteria > Bacillota > Negativicutes > Acidaminococcales > Acidaminococcaceae > JAHHUH01. The sequence goes on from JBGVIJ010000026.1 coordinate 12,532, forward strand.
TTATTATTCACGCTGGTGGTGGTAATGTAGCGGCGGAAACTTTCTCTGATGTGACAGTTATTACTGTTAGCGATAAAGGCCCCGGCATTCCTGATATTGAAAAGGCATTGCAAGAAGGTTGGTCCACTGCACCTGACCATGTACGCCAAATGGGTTTTGGCGCAGGTATGGGCTTGCCCAATATGGTGAAATGCTCCGATAAATTTGATATCCAGTCCGTAGTTGGTGAAGGTACTACCA
>JBGVIJ010000027.1:0-76036 GCA_045123075.1 Phascolarctobacterium sp.
AAGCGCACCGCAACCGTAGAAAGCCCTGCGCTTACAGCGTCAGGCACGATTTCAGATTTATCAACAACTAAAGTCAAAGGTCCAGGCCAAAAAGCTTCCATTAAGGCTTTAGCATTTTCATTCAAACCAGTTGTCAAAGGCTCAACATCTTTCACATCAGCAATGTGTAAGATTAAAGGGTTATCATTAGGTCTGCCCTTAGCAGCAAAGATTTTTGCTACAGCTTCACTATTCAAACCATTAGCACCTAAACCGTACACGGTTTCTGTAGGGAAAGCAACTACTTCGCCTGCTTGGATAAGAGCAGCAGCTTTTTGCATCACGTCTACATCTTGCTCGTTATTTTGCAATTTCCAAAAGTAAGTCTGCATACTTGCCACCCTCCTTCGCTGCGAATACCATTCTTTCTATACCGGCATAATCCTTGCGAATTGCCACAGCACCAAAGCCTGCAGCTTTACACATTTCCACAACAGCTTCACCTTGATAAATGCCAATTTCAAAAGCCAAAAGACCATCTTCAACCATGTGAAGAGGTGCTTCTTTAGTAATGCGTCTATAAAAATCTAAACCATCTTCACCGCCATCAAGAGCGCCAATGGGTTCATTTTGTACATCCTGCGCCAAACCTGCAATGTCAGCCGCAGGAATGTACGGAGGATTGGAAACGATGATATCAAACTTTTTATCCAAAGGTAATGCGCTATAAACATCACTACGCAAGAAGCCAGCACGTTCTGCAACGCCTATAGCAACTGCGTTTTCCTTAGCAACGGTCAACGCACCTACGGAAATATCTACGCCTACACCTTTAGCTTGAGGCAAGTAGTCCAAAAGAGAAACGATGATGGCGCCGCTACCAGTGCCGATATCAAGAATTTTTACATCGCCACCAACAGCTTCCGCCGCCATAACGATACTTTCTACTAAAAGTTCAGTTTCAGGACGGGGCACGAGAGTATCAGGAGTAACCTTGAACATATTACGCATAAAAGCTTTCTCGCCCAAGATGTACGCCAAAGGTTCGTGGTTAGCACGACGCACTACGTATTGTTTAAATTGTGCAAGCTCAGTTTCAGACAGAGGTCTTTCAAAATCCACATAAAGAGTGATTCGCTCGCACTTTAAAACAGCACAAAGCAGCACCTCAGCATCAAGGCGTGGATTTTCCACGCCCTTATCTGTGAAGTACTGCTTTGTCCAATTTAATATTTTCATTATTGTCCAAACAGGTTTAGTTTCCATTATTTCACCTGACGTAATTGTTCACTTTGTTTTGCGGTAATCAGTGCATCCATCAGCTCATCCATATCACCGTTAACAATTGCTTCCAGTTTGTGGAGAGTTAAGCCAATACGATGGTCAGTTACACGACCTTGGGGGTAGTTATAAGTTCTAATACGTTCACTGCGGTCACCGGTACCAACTTGGCTCTTACGGTCTTCAGCAGTTGCCGCACGTTGTTTTTCTTGTTCCACTTCCAAAATGCGGGCACGCAACACGCGCATACATTTTTCGCGGTTTTTGATTTGAGATTTTTCGTCTTGGCACTGTGCCACGATACCAGTCGGTAAGTGGGTAATGCGAACTGCGGATTCAGTTTTGTTAACGTACTGACCGCCTGCACCACCTGCACGATAAGTATCAATACGCAAATCTGCAGGATTGATTTCTACGTCTACTTCTTCTGCTTCCGGCAAAACTGCTACAGTAACGGTGGAAGTATGCACGCGACCTTGGGATTCAGTTTCGGGAACACGTTGTACTCGATGTACGCCACTTTCAAATTTCATACGGCTAAATACGCTATCACCATTTACTTGGAACACAACCTCTTTGAAACCGCCAAGTTCAGTGGGGTTGGAGTCGAGAATTTCTACGCGCCAACCACGAGTTTCTGCGTAACGCAAGTACATTCTGAAAAGCACGCCTGCAAAAAGTGCAGCTTCGTCACCACCTGCACCGCCACGAATTTCCACGATAACGTTTTTATCATCGTTGGGGTCAGAGGGCAACAGCAAAATGGTCAAGCGTTCTTCATAAGCAGCAATTTGTGGTTTAAGTTCTTTTAACTCTTCTTTTGCCATTTCTGCAAGTTCTTCATCATCACCTGCAAAAAGAATTTCTTCTGCTTCGTCTTTAGCACGTACCATTTCACGATACTCACGGAAAACAGTTACGATGTCAGTAAGTTTAGCATGAGCTTTAGTGCATTTTTGCCATTCAGTTTGGTTGGCAATAACATCAGGGTCACTAATGCGTGCTTCCAAATCTAAATATTTATCTTCAATTGCTTGTAATTTATCAATCATTGGTATTCTCCTGCAATTTGTTTTCTTCGGGAGTTTCGTTTATTTCAGTTTCAGAAGTTACTTCTTCACTAGAAGCATATTCTTCAGTTTTAGTTTCTTCTGCATATTCAGGAAGCACTGCTTTCAAAGAAGCAATGGCAACCTCAATTTGAGAATCATCAGGCTGACGGGTAGTCAGCTTTTGCAAAGCTAAACCCGGCATAATCGCACAATGGACGATGGGGTTATCGCAATGTGCTCCGGCAAAACGAATAATCTCGTAGCTGATACCTGCGATTACAGGCATCAAGATTACGCGAGAAGCAATGCGTTCCAGCAAATTAGGCCAACCTAAAAAAGTAAAGACGAACATACTAATCATCATTACAATCATCAAAAAGTTGGTGCCACAACGAGGATGCAAGGTGGTAAAGGTCCTTATATTATCTACTTCTAAGGGCAAGCCTGCTTCGTAGCAATAAATAGTTTTATGTTCCGCACCGTGATATTGGAACACTCTTTGAATGTCTTCCATAGCAGAAATGGAAGCTATATAGATTAAGAAAATCATCATACGCAAGCAACCCTCAGCTAAATTAAGCAGCATCGGATCGTCAGTTAAGGTATGCAGAAAGCGCATGGACCAGGTAGGAAGTACAATGAACAAGCCTATTGCCAACAAAACAGAGGTAGCAATGGTCATTGCCATCTCCTTGCTATCAAGTTGTTCATCTTCTTCACCGGACATTTGCGCAGAATAAGCAAGTGCCTTCATACCATCGTGTAATGATTCAAATAATGCAACAACGCCGCGCAGCAGCGGTTTTTTCAAAATCGGATATTTGTCGCGGATGCTGTTAACGTCTTTTACGTCTACAACAATATTACCGTCAGGCTGACGAACGGCTACGGCAACTTTATCTTTGCCGCGCATCATTACGCCTTCTATTACAGCCTGACCACCCACGCTCATACGTTCTTTTTCGTTACTCATAAAGGGATTCCTCTTAAACTTACAGCAAAATTTGTCAGATGTACATATAACAATTTTGCCCTAAATACAAATATAGCAGAGCTTCCTTAACGTAAGCTCTGCTGTAATTTGTTGAATTATTTGCCAGTGTTGTAGCGTCTGTTGAATTTTTCGATACGGCCGCGAGCAGCAGCTTGGCGTTGGTGACCGGTGAAGAACGGATGGCATTTGGAGCAAACGTCAACGCGCAATTCCGGTTTTACGCTACCAGTCATGAAAGTAGCACCGCAAGCGCAGGTAGCTTTAACTTCATTGTATTTCGGTTGGATTTTTTCTTGCATTCTGTGTACACCTCACTTCGTATTAAAATGTGTATGTTTAGTCGATATTAACGCTAAATAATTGTATCACAAGGTCAGCGGATAAGCAAGCTATTTTTCCCATAAAGTGAATTATTTTCAAATAGCAAAACCCTAGACTACATCTACCTTTCGATGATGCCACCGCCTACTACATATTGTCCGTCATAGAACACTACTGCCTGTCCCGGAGTGATGGCACGTTGGGGTTCATCAAAAATTACATGCACCAAACCATCTTCAGCAGGCTCAATTGTAGCAGGAACATCCTTCATTCTATAGCGAGCTTTAGCAGTTACACGCATGGGTTCAGTAAGTTTGTCCACGGTAATAAAGTTCACATCACTTGCCCACAGCTCTTTGGAAAAGAGTGCGTCATTGGGTCCAAGTACTACAGTATTGGTCGCCATATCCTTTCTGATAACGTACAAGGGATATTCATAAGAAACACCTAAACCTTTACGTTGACCAATGGTGTAGTGAATCTGTCCTTTATGCTTACCCAAAACAGTTCCGTTCATATGCACGAAATTGCCTTGCTTGCTCTTCACTCCAAGACGAGCGATAACTGCAGCATAATCTCCGTCAGGAACAAAGCAAATATCTTGACTGTCAGACTTATGTGCTACTGCCAAGCCTGCCTCGTCTGCTTTAGCACGAATCTCTGCTTTGGTAAGTTCTGCCAAAGGAAGAACAGTGTGTGCCAATTGATCTTGAGTCATATTAAAAAGCATATAGCTTTGGTCTTTAGAAGCATCATCGCCGCGAGCTAAAAGCCAACGATTTTTTTCAACACTATACTCAATGCGTGCGTAATGCCCCGTCGCCAAATATTCGCAACCTAATTCACGAGCCGCCTCGAACAACTTGCCAAACTTAATATGCTTGTTACAGTCCACGCAAGGGTTCGGTGTACGCCCGCACTTATATTCATTTACAAAATGGTTGATAACGCATTTTTTGAAGCAGCTGCTAAAATCAAGAACGTGGTGCTCAATACCAAGCTTTTCTGCCACGGCTTTAGCATCTTCCACATCTTGTTTAGGAGCGTCAGGCTCTTTAATGCCCACTTCTTTATTACCAAACATTTTTACTGTAGCACCTACAACTTCATAGCCTTGTTCTTGCAATAAAATTGCTGCCGCACTACTATCAACGCCGCCACTCATGGCAGCTAAAATTTTCTTTTTCATTTTCTTTTACCCAAGATTTGCGCAAGCTGCATTGATAGCTTCTTCATCCACACGCATAGCGAGAATGGTTTTTTCGATAAGCTCATCAACGCTCCAGCCAAGACGTTCTGCACCAAGGGTGATTACGTCACGACTGCAACCTGCAGCAAACTTTTTATCTTTAAATTTCTTTTTCACAGATTTAAGTTCCAAATCCATTACACTTTTGGACGGACGCATAATCGCAGCCGCACCAATCAAACCGGTCAATTCGTCAATTGCAAAGAGTACTTTTTCCATTTGATGTTCAGGTTCAATATCATTTTGCGCTAAACCATAGCCATGGCTAGCAGTTGCACGAATCAGGCGCTCTTCCAAACCTTTTTCACGCATGATTTCTTGGGATTTAATGCAGTGCTCGGTAGGATAAATTTCAAAATCCAAATCATGGAGCAAGCCTACTTGTGCCCAAAAATCAGCTTCTTCACCGTAACCAAGTTCGTTAGCAAAATAACGCATAACACCTTCCACAGTCAAAGCATGACGCAGATGGAAAGCTTCTTTATTATATTCAACCAACAGCTGCCAAGCAGCTTCACGAGTCAAAGTCATCACAAATTCCTCCCAATTATTTCAATCTATAAATCCCGGAGTGCTCAAATATCTTTCGCCACCATCGGGAAGTATTACTACAATATTTTTACCTTTATTTTCCTCACGTTGCGCTACAAGGGTAGCAGCATACGCCGCTGCACCAGAAGATACGCCTACCAAAAGACCTTCGTGTTTGGCAAGCAATCGACAAGTTTTATAAGCGTCTTCAGCGCTGATGTCCATTACCTCATCAACTACAGAATCGTCATAGTTTTTCGGAATAAAGTTCGCGCCAATACCTTGCAATTTGTGGGGAGCAGCAGGCTCACCTTTCAGAACAGGAGAAACATCTGGTTCTACAGCGATAATTTTAATATCAGGATTCTGCTCTTTCAAGAACTTTGCTGTACCGGAAAGAGTACCACCAGTACCAACGCCTGCTATTACCACATCTACTTTACCATCGGTGTCCCTCCAAATTTCAGGACCGGTAGTTTCGTAATGAGCATTGGGGTTCGCCCCGTTATCGAACTGTCCGGGAATAAAAGCACCTTCCATCATCGCAGCCAGTTCCACTGCTTTGTCGATAGCACCCTGCATACCAAGCTCACCGGGAGTAAGCACCAGTTGCGCACCGTAAGCTTTCAGCAAGTTACGACGCTCAATGCTCATAGTATCAGGCATGGTCAAAATAGTTTGGTAGCCCTTAACAGCCGCCACGCAAGCAAGACCTATGCCTGTATTGCCACTGGTAGGTTCAATGATGGTGCTGCCAACTTTCAACAAGCCTTCCTTTTCTGCAGCTTCAATCATAGCTACGGCAATTCTATCTTTGGCACTGCCTGCAGGATTAAAATATTCTAATTTAGCCAGCACCTTAGCTTCAAGCTCCAAAGCCTTGCCATAATTATTTAAGGCCAGCAAAGGAGTATTGCCGATAAGGTCTGTTAATTTTTCAGCAATTTTACTCATAATAAAATCTCCTTAAGACATACTTTAAGCATATGACTTAAGGAGATTATGGCACATTTTTTATTTTTCTTCAAGTTTCGCTTGATGTCTTTCAATCAAATCAGTAAGGGTAGTACCATCAACAATATCATCAATGGCTTTTTGCATTTCTTTATATAAATCAATGGTCATACAATTGGAAACTTGGTCACATTGTGCGCCACATTCAAGACAAGCAACAGGTACAAGGCTGCCTTCAACTAAGCGCAGAATTTCACCTACGGTGTAGTTTTGAGGTTCTCTGGTCAGGCGATAGCCACCTTGTGCGCCACGAGCACTTTGTACAAAACCACCTTTACTAAGCAAGTGAATGATTTGTTCCAAATACTTATCAGAAATGTTTTGTCTTTGAGCTACTGACTTCAAGGGGATAAAATTGCCGGTATGGTTCATCGCCAAATCCAGCATCAGTCGGAGCGCATAACGCCCTTTCGTAGAGATTTTCATAAAACTCACAACCTTTCCTAAGATATCATCATTTTACTACATAACCTATATGATTTCAATTGTAAAATATAAAAATTAAACGAGACAGGAAAACATTTTGCTTTTTGTTAGCAATGTGACAACTTTTATGTTAGAATAGGTTGTATAGTTTTTTAGGAGGCACATTATGGACGCAAAAGAACTCGATAAAACCTTTAAATATTATTTGAATATGTTTTCCCAAGACGAAGAACTGGCAAAGATTTTGAACAAAGTAAGCTTCCCTGAGCTGTTCAATCACAAATTCTTGGAAGAAAATAGCAAATGGACTTCCATGGACGATATGATCTGGCGCAGCGGCTTCGGTATCATGAACCTTTTGGAAGTTGAACAAGTAAACCAAGACAAATGGAACGAATACGTTGCTAAAAACTCCGATTGCGCAACTTGGCATGAATTTGGCAAATTGGCAATGGTTAAATGGATGGAATTCCAATTGGAAGAACATAAAAAGAAAAGCAACTAAGTCTTAAAAAATTTAGAAGCAGGCAATTACGCCTGCTTCTTTTTATTTTCTACACTATTCTTTTAGATTACATGTACACCAGTGCTTTTAACTGCCTTTTTCCAACCGTCAAACAATTTTGCACGACGAGCTTCTTCCATATTAGGAGCAAACTCTTTGGCGATAACGTGATTAGCTTTAATTTCTTCCTTGCTTTGCCAATAGCCAACAGCAAGACCTGCAAGGTACGCTGCACCCATAGCAGTAGTCTCAATAGTTTTAGGACGAGCAACTACTGTGTTGATAATATCTGCTTGGAATTGCATCAAGAAATCATTTGCGCAAGCACCACCGTCAACGGCAAGAGTACCTAATTTAATACCACTATCTTCTTCCATAGCTTTCAAAACATCGGTAACTTGGTAAGCCAAAGATTCCAAGGTAGCACGCACGATGTGATTGCGATTAGTACCACGGGTTAAACCAACAATAGCACCACGAGCGTATTGATCCCAATGGGGAGCGCCCAAGCCTACAAAAGCAGGAACCATATAGCAACCATTAGTATCAGGCACAGCTTTAGCAAGAACTTCAGATTCCGCAGAATCACGAATCAAACCAAGTTGATCACGGAGCCATTGAATAGCAGCACCAGCTACGAAGATAGAACCTTCCAAAGCGTATTCCACCTTACCGTCCACGCCCCAAGCGATAGTAGTAACAAGACCGTTCTTAGACGCAACAGGTTTATCGCCAGTGTTCATCAACATAAAACCGCCAGTGCCATAAGTGTTCTTAGCTTCGCCGGGAGCAAAGCAAATTTGTCCGAAGAGAGCGCATTGTTGGTCACCTGCAGCGCCTGCGATAGGTACTTCTTCACCAAAAATGCGAGCTTCTGTATGACCATAAAGACAGCTAGAGGCTTTAACTTCAGGCAACATTTGACGAGGAATGTCTAAAATTTTAAGAATCTCCTCATCCCACTCTAAAGTATGAATATTAAAGAGCATGGTTCTGGAAGCGTTTGAGTAATCAGTAACGTGTACCTTGCCGTGAGTAAGCTTCCAAATAATCCAAGTATCAATAGTACCAAAGAGCAACTCCCCTGCTTCCGCACGTTCACGAGCATTGGGAACATTGTCTAAAATCCATTTTAATTTGGTACCGCTAAAGTAAGCATCAAGCACAAGACCAGTTTTTTCGCGGAACATATCTGCCAAACCTTGCGCTTTCAATTCGTCACAATATTCTGCAGTACGACGGCATTGCCAAACGATTGCTTTACAAACAGGACGACCGGTATGTTTATCCCAAACCACAGTAGTTTCACGTTGGTTAGTAATACCAATGCCTGCAACACCGGACATTTCTACGCCAAGTTTTTCCAAAGCTTCAAACATCAAACCTTTTTGAGTTGCCCAAATTTCTTCAGCATCGTGCTCTACCCAACCAGGTTCAGGAAAATATTGGGTAAACTCTTTTTGCGCTACGCTACAGATTTGTCCGTTCTTATCAAATAAAATACTGCGGCAGCTGGTAGTACCCAAATCTAAAGACATAATATATTTACTCATAAGCTTGCACCTCATCTACATTATGCCCTTATTATAACAGAAGTTAATCAACCAACAAACTTTTCTTGTCATAAAAACACTGCTAATAAAAATTAAAAAGGCACTTCCTTTACGGAAGTGCCTTTGCATTCTAGAAACAATGTTTCTTAGTGAACGATATAGAATTTCATATTGCAGAGAGTTTCAACAAATTTTTCAAAAGACATTTTAGTTCTCCTTTCACACAGAAAAATTATATGTAATTTATTTTTTATCTCTTTCGATGTACCAAGTATAGCACCCATTTATAATTTTGTCCAGTAGGGTTTTATTTTGTCCCACAAATTGTGAAATCTTGTGAACTCCGCTCTACAAGAGACTTTCCAGTATTTCCAGGAGTTTCGCCTAAAAATATTTTTTAAAAATTTTTAAGAGAAAAATAAAAAACTCCTGCTATATTTTTACATAACAGGAGTTCATCAAACATATTTAAAATAAAGTTAGACGGTACTTATTGCGATTTTGAAAAGTACCACTCAATCACCGGCGGAACCAAAAGATTAATGGCTAACAGCCTAACCAACTGATACGCCAAAATCGTAGCCACATCTTCCCCCATGCTTAAACCTGCAAGCGCCATTTCCGCAATGCCACCGGGAGCCATGGCAAGAAATGCAGTTACAAGGCTAAAGCCATATAAATCAGAAAGAACATAAGCAACGCCAATACTGATCACTACCAAAAGAGCAGTCCCTCCAATTACAAAGGGAAGTACATTTTTAGTTTGGGCAATACGCTTAGCATCAAGTATCATACCCATAAAAAGACCAATGCTCAATTGGGCAGGTGCCATCAAAAGACCAGGAACAGGTTGTACACTACCAACAAATATGTTAAAAACAGTAGTTGCTAAAATTGAACCTAAAAGAACTGGAGTAGGCAAACGCAATTTAGTAGCAATAAAACTACCCAAAATAGTCAAAGGAATAAAAATTGCCCAATGATAACCAGAATGCGCAACCATTCCTAAAGGACTATTGATAACCTTTGCATCTAAAAGCAATACCGTTAAAAAGGGCACGGAGATTATTACCCCAAACAAGCGAATTACTTGCATTACCACAACCACATTGGGATTGATGGTCTTGTCTTCTTCCGCCATTAAGAGGGACATTGTCATACCACCGGGAAGCATCCCGATAACACAACTCTTCAAATCTTCGCGAGTAACCTTTGCTGTAACAATGGCGATAATAATGCTCGCACCTAAAGCAATAAACGTAGATGCGCTAACACCAGCAAGCTCGTGCAAAAAATTATTCCAAGCAGCAGTGTTAAAGTTTACGCCAATACCATAGCCTGCAATCATTAAACCAAAATCACGCCATCTGCGAGGCCAGTTCACTGCTCTTTCGCGGGCAAAGGTTTTATATAAAATTGCTATTGTCATACCACCCAACATATAGGGAATGGGTATGTGCATTTTCATCAGCAAGGTACCTAAGCAACCTGCTGTAATGAAAAGTAAAAGCCTATCCAACATTCAGCTCAGTCCTTAAAAGTTATTTACAGCACCCATGATTCTTTCAATCAAATCGCCACGCATAGTATGGTTTGTAGAAGAATAAACCATAATTTGATCTTCAGTCAAACCAAACTCACGACGGAACAAAGCTTTTTGGCTAGCAGCAGCGTTCTTGGAAAGCTTATCTGCTTTGGTCAAAATAATTTGTACCATCAAGCCACAGCTTTTCAACCAATTATAACATTCAATGTCATTAGCCAAAGGTTTATGGCGAATATCAATCAATTGGCAAACCATGGAAAGATTATCGCTACCGGAAAGGTATTTTGCAATAAAACCGGACCATTGGTCACGGTTAGCTTTACCGGTTCGAGCAAAACCGTAGCCCGGCAAGTCTACCAAGTAAAATTCATTGCGTTCAACAAATTCATCTTCCATAGTGCGTTTTGCTTCCAATTGGTAAAAGTTAATAGTTTGAGTTTTACCGGGAGTGGAGCTTACGCGAGCCAAACCGTTACGACGGCACAAGGAATTAATCAAAGAGGACTTACCTACGTTACTGCGTCCAATGAAGGCAACTTCAGTCAGCTCCGGTTGAGGATACTGTTCAGGACGTACAGCAGAAGCAATATATTTAGAATGGATAATATCCCAAGGTTTATTTGCCATCTTTATCCTCCAAAGCCAATTTCAAGACTTCATCCATATGTTTTACAGGAATAAACTTCATTTCAGCACGCACGTTTTCGGGAATTTCTTCCAAATCTTGCATGTTACGGTGGGGCAACAAAATAGTTTTCACGCCATAACGATGTGCTGCCAACATTTTTTCTTTAATGCCGCCAACAGGAAGCACTCTGCCACTCAAAGTGATCTCGCCAGTCATAGCAAGGCTTGCTTTAATGCGACGACCGGTAAGAGCAGAAACCATTGCAGTTACCATAGTGATACCTGCGGAAGGACCGTCTTTAGGAATAGCACCTTCGGGCAAGTGAATGTGAATGTCTTCAGTTTCGTAGAAGTTTTCTTCCAAGCCCAAATCTTTAGCACGGCTACGAATATAGGTGTAACCTGCTTGAGCAGATTCTTTCATTACATCGCCAAGTTGACCGGTCAAAGTCAAACCGCCCTTGCCTTTATAAGCAAGAACTTCAACTTTCAAGAGTTCGCCGCCAACAGCAGTCCAAGCAAGACCAGTGCAAATGCCTACTTCGGATTTGATGGTAACATCATCTTCCAAATAGATTACAGGGCCTAAATATTTTTCTAAATTCTTTTCAGTTACTTTTGCAGATTTGCTATCGGCAGTAACAATTTTATGAGCAATCTTACGGCAAACGCCTGCAATCTTGCGTTCCAAGTTACGCACGCCAGCTTCGCGAGTGTAATCGCGGATGATGCGGCGAAGCGCTTTTTCACTAACGGAAACCTTACGTTTTTCCAAACCGTGAGCCTTGCGTTCTTTGGGAAGCAAATGAAGTTCTGCAATTTTAACCTTTTCATCTTCGGTGTAGCTGGAAAGTTGAATAACTTCCATTCTGTCCAGGAGAGCAGGAGGAATAGTTTCCACAGTGTTTGCAGTTACAATCCAGAATACGTTGGAAAGGTCAAAGGGGAATTCGATAAAGTGATCGCTAAAAGCGTGGTTTTGTTCCGGGTCAAGTGCCTCGAGAAGTGCGGAAGCAGGGTCACCACGGAAGTCAGAAGCCATTTTATCAACTTCGTCCAGCAGGAACACAGGGTTCATGCAGCCACAGGTTTGCATACCGTGAATAATGCGACCGGGCATAGCACCAATGTAGGTACGGCGATGACCACGGATTTCTGCTTCGTCACGAATACCACCCAAGGAGATACGGGTATATTTACGATCAATAGCTTCAGCAATACTGCGAGCCAAAGAAGTTTTACCCACGCCCGGAGGTCCTACCAAGCAAAGGATGGGGCCTTTGGTATCTTGGGTAAGAGCACGCACCGCCAAATATTCAAGGATGCGTTCCTTAACTTTTTTCAAACCGTAGTGGTCTTTTTCCAATACATCTTCAGCACGTTTCAAATCGAAGTTATCTTGGTTGAACTTGCCCCAAGGCAAAGCCAACAATGCGTCCAAATAGTTGCGGATAACTGCACCTTCTGCCATCATAGGAGGCATTTTGTAAAGTCTATCCAATTCTTTTTCGCATTTAACGACAACATCTTCAGGCAGAGCAAGCTCTGCCATTTTCTTTTTATATTCTTCAATCTCCGCTTTCAGTTCATCGCCTTCACCAAGTTCTTTGTTGATGGCTTTGATTTGTTCGCGCAGATAATATTCTTTTTGATTACGCTCAATTTGTTTACGTACTTCTTGAGCAATATTTTTTTCAAGGCCTGCGATTTCCAGTTCCTTGCTGAGCATTTCATAGAGCTTGTGCATACGTTTTTGTACGTTTGCCAATTCAAGAAGCTGTTGCTTTTCTTCCAGGGGAACCGCAAGATAGCCTGCAATCATATCAGTAACACGACCGGGGTCAGGTTGACCTTTCAATGCTTGCAAAACTTCGCTGTTTACTTTTTTAGTTACCAATACCCATTGTTCAAAAGCTTCAATGAGCATACGACGCAACGCTTCTACTTCAACTTCGTAGCCAAGTACGGGTTCTAAGATGCGAGCATGACCGGTAAAGTAAACTTTTTCAGTTGCAGAATCAGTAATGGAAACGTATTCTACACGTTCCAAACCTTCTACCAAAATACGGATAGCACCGTTAGGCAATTTCAAAAGTTGCTTAACTTCTGCCAAAGCACCAAATTTATATAAATCCTCCGGCTGTACATCGGTAAGCGCCGCATCCTTTTGAGTTACCAAAAGCAAACGACGATCGCCTTCCATAGCAGCTTCTACGGCAGCGATAGATTTTTCACGGCCAACATCAAGGTTGATAATCATGCCCGGAAAAACCATCATACCTCTCAGCGCCAACAGCGGTAAGGTCATGATTTCTTCAGTCAAAGGTATCCCTCCTTTATAAGGAAATAAGGGAGAAAGGCACAGCCCTTCCCCCTTTTATTTTACTCAATAATCATTTGAGGTTCAGCATGCTCACGTACAGTTTCTTCAGTAACGATGCATTTAATAACATCATCACGGGACGGAACTTCATACATAACATTGCGCATGATGGACTCGATGATGGCACGCAAGCCACGAGCACCAGCGTTACGTTTCAATGCTTCTTCTGCGATTGCAGTCAAAGCACCATCTTCAAATTCCAATTCCACACCATCCATCGCAAGGAAATGCTGATATTGCTTAATCAAAGCATTGCGCGGTTCGCACAAAATACGTACCAACGCTTCCTTATCCAAACTATTCAAGGTAACAACAACGGGCAAGCGTCCTGCAAATTCAGGAATCAAACCGAATTTCATCAAATCTTCAGGCAAAACCTTAGCAAAGATTTCGTTGTTATTAACTTCCGCTTTCTTTTGAATGTCTGCACCAAAACCCAAGTTCTTTTTACCAACACGTGCATTGATAATGTTTTCCAGGCCTGCAAAAGCACCGCCGCAGATAAACAAGATGTTGGTAGTGTCGATAGTGATAAATTCTTGGTGAGGATGTTTGCGACCACCTTTAGGCGGAACGCTAGCAACAGTACCTTCCAAAATTTTCAGAAGTGCTTGTTGCACGCCTTCACCGGAAACATCACGGGTGATGGAAACATTTTCAGATTTACGGGAGATTTTATCAATTTCATCGATATAGATAATACCGCGTTGAGCAGCTTCAATATCGTAATCAGCGTTTTGAATAAGCTTCAGAAGAATGTTTTCCACGTCTTCGCCAACATAGCCAGCTTCAGTCAAAGTAGTAGCATCTGCCATGGCGAACGGAACTTGCAGAATTCTAGCCAAAGTTTGAGCCAGCAAGGTTTTACCGCTACCGGTAGGACCAAGCATCAAAATATTGGATTTTTGCAATTCCACAACACGTTCTTCTTCAGGATTTTGCATTTCATAATTGATGCGTTTGTAGTGGTTGTAAACAGCAACCGCCAAGGTTTTCTTAGCTTCGTCTTGACCAACTACATATTCATCAAGAATTTCTTTGATTTCTTTAGGGGTAGGCAGCTCGCCGGCAGAGGGCATGCTTTCAGCAGCTGCTTTTTGTTTATCTTCTTCAAGCATATCCTTGCAAAACTCGACACACTCGTCACAGATATGAACGCCGCGACCTGCAATCAGACTGCGAACTTGACCTTCACGCTTACCGCAGAAGGAACAAGAACGTTCATTTTTTTCATTGTTATCCATGGGTTATCTCCTTAAATGTATCTTATTTCGCAGCTTCGTGACGTTCCAAAACTTTGTCAATCAAGCCGTATTCAGCAGCTTCACGACTGGTAAGATAGTAGTCACGATCAGTGTCATGAGCAATCTTTTCGATGCTTTGACCGGTATGCTTAGCAAGTACGCCGTTCATTTCTTCGCGAATACGAAGGATTTCACGAGCGTGAATTTCGATTTCAGAAGCCTGACCTTGAGCACCGCCCAAAGGTTGATGAATCATAACACGGGAATAAGGCAACGCAAAACGTTTACCGGGAGTACCCGCCGCCAAAAGTACGGAAGCCATAGAAGCTGCCATACCCATGCAGATGGTAGAAACATCAGGTTTAATGTATTGCATGGTGTCATAAATAGCCATGCCTGCACTTACACTGCCACCGGGGCTGTTGATGTACAGATGGATATCTTTGTCAGGATCTTCAGATTCCAAAAAGAGTAATTGAGCAATGACAACATTCGCCATGTTGTCATCGATGGGTCCGGTCACAAAAACTATTCTGTCTTTGAGCAGACGAGAGTAAATGTCATAGGAACGTTCTCCGCGGCTGGATTGTTCAACGACGATAGGAACGTAGTTCATTGTTTTTCACTTCCTCTTTTAAAAACACCACAAGTGCCGTAGGTCATACGGCACTTTCAGTGTAATATTTTGAAATTGTTGTTAAATTATTGTGCGCTGTCAATTACAACGTGAGCAGCTTTGCGGCGGAGGATGTTAGCCAAGAGCAAGCCCATGGTGCCGTTGTTTTTGATGATTTGTTTAACGTCTTCAACTTTAGCGTTGTGTTGGTTAGCGATTGCTGCGATTTCAGCGTCAACGTCTTCCATGTCTACTTGGATGCCTTCAGCTTTAGCGATTGCATCGAGAACGAGGTCGGTTTTAACGTTTTCTTCAGCAGTCGGGCGTTGGTTAGCACGGATTTTTTCCATGTCTTGGCCAGTGTATTGCATGTACATTTCCAAGGACATTTTGCGAGCTTCGAGGCTCATTTTCATTTCGTCAACCATTTGGGTGATGCGGTCTTCGATCATGATTTCGGGAACTTCGAAGGTAGCGTTAGCTACAGCGAGGTCAACCAAAGCACGTTCGTAAGCTACTTTAGCTTGTTCTTCAGCAGCAGCTTGCATACGTTCTTTGTAGTTAGCGCGCAGTTCTTCAACGGATTTGAAATCGCTGTTAGCTGCAACATATTCGTCGGTCATTTCCGGCAATTCTTTACGTTTAACGTCTTGAATGTGTACTTTGAACACAGCTTCTTTACCAGCGAGTTCAGCTACGAAGTATTCGGTCGGGAAGGTTACTTCTACGTCAGTGGAATCGCCTTTGGACAAGCCAACCAATTGGTCTTCGAAACCGGGGATGAAGGAGTTGGAGCCAACTTCCAAAGGATAGCCTTTGCCTTCGCCACCGCTGAAAGCTTCGCCGTCAACAGTACCAGCAAAGTCGATGATTGCGAAGTCGCCTTTCTCGATTACAGCGCCTTCTTCAGCAGCTACCATCTTAGCATTGCGGTTACGCAGATCGTTTACAGCAGCGTCAACGTCTTCGTCGGTTACAACAGCTTCTTGTTTTTCAACGTGCAAGCCTTTGTATTCGCCCAATTCCGGTTCGGGTTTCAAAGTAACTTTGATAACCAATTCCATGTCTTGGCCTTCTTCGAATACGGAAGTTTCTACTTTCGGATCATCAACGGGGATGAGTTTTTGGAGTTCCAAAGCTTCGCTGTATGCTTTGTTAGCTACAAATTCGAAAGCTTCTTGTTTTACAGCGTCTTTGCCATAGTGCATTTCAATGATGTTACGGGGAGCTTTACCTTTACGGAAGCCCGGGATGTTTACGTTTTGAGCAATTTTAGCAACAGCTTGTTTAAAGCCATTATTTACAACAGCTGCTTCAGCAGTGATTTTCAAAGTTGCTTCATTTCCTACTCTTTCAACGGTTACGTTCATTAATAAAATCCTCCCTTAAATTTATATGGGTAAATAAAATAATATAATCGGATTAGTGTGTCAGCTTTCCTACAGCAAATATGCTGACATAAATCGCTCATAGTATCATATCATAAAGAAGCTTGCTTGACAATACTAAAAAGCCCTCTGGAAAACTCCAGAGGGCTTAAATTTTTAAGTGGAGCGGGAAACGAGGCTCGAACTCGCGACCCCCTCCTTGGCAAGGAGGTGCTCTACCACTGAGCTATTCCCGCAGGTCGTGTTCCGTTGTTTGGAACGATATTGATTATATGACATCCCAAAGAGTTTGTCAACACATTTTTAAAAAAGTTTTTGAAAAAGTTTTAGGGAATCTTTAAAACCAAAAAACACTCCTTTTTTAGCCATCTTGCTTAAACTTCTCAACGAATCACACAATACGTGCAAAAATATACTTCAAAGCTTCTCTGGCTTGGTCATAGCGTTCTTGTGCCCCACTCAAAATTACACTATTTTCACTACGTCTCTCTGCACTATCACTACCTACACTCAGCGGACTGTTAGCAGTTTCAAATTCTATATAACCGTTTATAAAACTTCCCTCTAATTTAGCTTGTACTGCAATAATAGATTTAAAAGGTATAATTTTTACGTTATTATCGCCTAAATTCCAAAGTCCACCGCCAGTCTTGTCAATGACAACAACCTTCTCATGTACATACAAATTTGATCCACGACAATCAATAGCATGAACTGCCGGTCCAAAAAACTCCTCTACAGGACTTGGCTTCATGGTTTGCCCCTTAGAATTTCCACTAGATAAAGAATCAAAAAATCCCATAAACACACCCCTTTGAATTCATTTGTAACATCAATTGCTAATGTTTTAGTCTTCTCCACATCGCAAAAAAGTCCTGCTTAAATTCACTTCTAACATCAACGCCCTACAATAGATTTCATTTCCTCTTTACTCTGATTTTTTCTTTGAAGAACCACGCAGCTTGCCATTTTCCTTATTACTCATACATCTTAACTGCTTCTTTTAAATCAGTTTTTATTTGTTCTCTTAATTTTAACGGCTTCAACACTTCTGCATGATTTGCGTACTGCATCGCCCAGTAACGCATTGCTTGTAAATTGACTACAACACTTGCAGTAACACTATCTTCGGTTTCATCATAGAATCTTACTTCTTTGCCAAACCAATCAATCACATCATCAACAAGGAATTTTTCAATCTTCATCGTCACCCTTTCACTTTCACCGGAGAACATATAAATATGTTCTGCCATATGCTTAGGCAAGTTGATGCTTTCCGAAAGTTCTTTTTGCTTTTTTACAGGCTCGTCTAAAATCTTAATATCGGAAATCTTATCTACACGATAATGTGAGATATTATCGTATTTATCGTAATTAGCAATCAAATAATAGCGTCCATTAGCGGTTACCATTCTATAAGGATTAACGATATATCTTCTTGCTTCACCATCACTATTAATTCGTGGATGTAATTTCTTATCTGCACCAAAGTCATTATAGCAAAACGCAACCTTTTTCCCTGCACTAATAGCATCATCAAGATCTTCGACGTTATAGAAAAGCTGGCTATTTTTAATATCTTCGTCAGACAAATTATAAACGTGCTTTACCTTTGCTTTAAAATATTTACTTGATAAACTCTCAAGCTTTTCAACAAGCTCTTTACATCTATTGTTGGGAATGTGCTTCGAGAAAAGCACACTATCAACCAAAAGACGAAGTTCCGCATCCGTAAAATCTCTGACCAAATACCAATCACTATAAAGAATTTCTTGTTCTCCTTTTTTGTTGACACGCACTGTTTCTTTATATTTAAGGTCAAACCCAAATTCTAAAAGGTTCATCAAATTACGTTTCACGGCTTTTCTATCAACTTTTATTTGATATTCACTTTCTAAAAGTTTAACGATTTCTTTTTGATTCAACACATGATCGCCATCAGAATATTTCTTTAAAACTTCTAATATATTTACTATCAACAATTTCTTAGGTTGCGCAGCATACATTTTTATCACCTCTTAAATTTAATTATAACAAGAAAATAATGCATCCTCAACCAATCAGT
Organism: Phascolarctobacterium sp.; assembly: GCA_045123075.1. Taxonomy (GTDB): domain Bacteria; phylum Bacillota; class Negativicutes; order Acidaminococcales; family Acidaminococcaceae; genus JAHHUH01. The sequence continues at coordinate 18,775 of JBGVIJ010000027.1, forward strand.
GTCCTCTTTTGGGTACACCACTCCTGATATACTTAACTCATAACTTAAAGGAAAGAGTGATACATGATGACAAGATACGAACTCGGCGAGTTAACATTCGCAATTATACAGATTTGTTTATTCTTAGGTTTTCTATTTTTATAAGAACCTTGACAACTTAATATTTAATTACACTTAACCTTGTTTAATCTACATATTTTAAAATTACCCTAAAACAAAGGAAGTGTTAAACAATGGAAAACTACAGTTGCACTAGCTACAGTGTTACTCCTATCGACGATGAAGTTTTAGCTCTTCATACTAACGCCAGAGTCTTCAATGATCCGGACTACTATGTGAGATTAGCAGAACTTTACGAAGCAGGATATAGAGTTGAACGCAACTTGAAAAAAGCTATCCACTACTATTTGAAAGCAGTTAACATCGGTAGCACAAAGGCTGCCGAAAAGTTAGCTTCATTTTATGAGTACGGTGCCGGGAAAAAGTCAAATGGTAACCTTCACAAAAAAAGTGCCAAATGGTGGTTGAAAGCTGCTGAACTCGGAAGTCAAGAAGGTATGTTGCGTACTGGCTACAATTACCAATATGGCATTGGTCTTGATAAAGACCATGTAAAAGCGTTCAAATGGTATCACACACTAGCAAAAACAGGAAGCAAGACAGGTATGTTCCATACTGGCGAATGTTACTTCTACGGCATCGGCGTTGAACAAGATTATGCTAAGGCATTCAACTGGTACAAAAAATCTTCACATAGCATTTTGGAAGCCTGTAAAAAATTATCAGATTGCTATGCGTTAGGCCTTGGCACCAAGCAAAACCCTAAACAAGCAAAGCAAATGGCAACTTTGCACTTAAAGTTAACTCAACACTATAGAGATATGTATTATCTCTAAATGATTAAAGGCTCCGCTTAATACGGAGCCTTTAATCATTTCTCGACGGAACCACCAACAACCTTTTCTTCTTTCCCAAAATAGTATTTTTTTACTCTTTCATCTACCACAAAACTACTACCATTACCCCTATTAAACACTTCAGCATAGGTTAAAGGTTCTCTCAAAATAGTTAACCTATTACCAATACCAAATTCGCTAGTTACGTCGTTAAGTACTTTAGCAAGTTCCTTATGCTTTTCGGCATAATTACCATAGTAAGCCTTTTTATCTTCTGCGTCGGAGAATAAATCATCAAAAATAATTGAACCTAAAAACACCTTCGCTTCATTTGTAATAGCATCAACAACATTTTCATGCTCAACACAATTACGTTTAGATACTACGCCCCCATGAAGCAAATTACATACACCAATATAATGTGAAACCATTTGTTTAATACCTTCCATATACGTAGCCTCATCAGCTATTAGTCTGAAGTTATTCTTGGGCGCATTCTCTGTATCTATTTTATATCTAGATTCTAATTTCTTATAAACAACTCCACCATAATTATTTTCTAAATATGAGCTCGCAACATCTAAATAATTCTTAGGCTTCTTATAATACTCCGAAAACTTTGATTCAAGGAACAGCACTACTGCTTGTGAAATATCATCTTTCTCATAACCAATAAGAACTACATCCATATTAGATGGTTGGCGTCCTTTAATAACAACATTTTGAAACTCGAAATAAGATTGCTCAAAAATATAAGTTTTCTTATTTTCGCCATCTCCTAATTCCAACTCTAATTTGTTTTTATCACAAACATTATAAAAAAATAACAAGGCACACAAAGACGAGGAATGCATGGTCGTAATTTTCAAAGCCTCTTGTCCAGAACCACTGCAAGCTTCACTTAACTTTTCTTTAAAAACTTCTCTGTTTTCCAACCCAAATTTATCAGCCAAATCACTTCCCAAAACAGGAATGATTTCAGCAAACAATTTAGATGCATTGGGTGTATTTATCCAGAATGAAGCATCACTTTCTTCTCCAGTCCAATTTTATTTGTTATAAAATCTTTAGAACAAAACTCTGTACCGCTCCACATTTTCTTGTAAAGTTTTCTTCCACTGCCTTTCATCTTGTCAAAATCATAACACATAGATAATCCTCCTTTTATATTAAAAATTTATACAAAACATTATAGTTAACTTCATCAAAATATATTAAATTCATTATAACAAACAGCTTATTCGTGCTCAACAAATCTATATCCCATTTTAGTCTCACGAACATATGCAAACTACCATTAACTGCTTCTTTTATATCATAGAGCAATGTGCCATTTGTGGTACATATCTTCTGTTATCATAAAAACACCAACAAGCAGAAAGGAAGTACTTTATGAAAAAGTTTGAATCTATAACAGGTTATAAACCTCACACCTATGACGGTAGAATTATTACCTTTGGTTTAACTGAAGAAGAAAATTCATATCTCAAAATTTTACTACACAACAAAAACTTCGAAATTTACTCTACAGATATCGCAAGCGATTTGGTTGCGCTTTTAGCAACAGCAATTATCGTCAATGCTGAAAAGTTAGAAGTTGATGACCTCAACCTTTTAGAAAACTATTATACGGAAGTTGGAGAAGATGCTGACGAAGCAATATTTTGGATTGGCTCACCACTTCCTTCACTTGAACTGCAAAGCTTTTTTAAATGTTATAATAAATTCGAAGATATTATCTCAGCTATCAAGAAGGTACTCTCGAAAACACTTTAACATTCTACGAAAGAAACGCTACCCAAAAGGGTAGCGCTTCTCTTTGTATAGCTATTCTATTTTTTCAACGTTTTCATAAATACAAGTAAACATTTCATTTATTTTGGCATCTATATGAAAATGCCCAAAGTACCATTTCTCATATTGGATTTTATAACTCAATTCATCAAGAAATCCAGAAACAGGACAAGTATCAGCACCCTGTAAATGTACTGATAAATCAGCAAGAAATCTTCTCGGAACTGTATGTGTTATAACGCAATCAACCTTGTTACCCATTCGTTCCAAATTCCGAATAGCATTCATTTTTTCCGCTTCGCTGAAAACTTCCTCTTGCCACCAGTCAACATGTTCTTCACGCATATACTTATCTACAGAAGTAGCCCCGCCAAATACAAAGAAAGTTTTACCTTCAATTTCGTAGACTTCCCCACGCATCAGATGAAATACATTGTTGCGAAGCTTTCTAACCTTTCCACCATATCTTTCTTCAACAGGAAGGGCATTAAGCAAATCGAAATTTTCATGGTTGCCGTCAACAAATAGTATCTCAAAAGACTTTGCTTCTAGCCAATCAAGACAACATTCTTCTTCCGCATCTCTATACCAGGGCAAGCCAAAATCACCACAGATAATCACCTTGTCATTTTCTGTAAACTTCAACCCCATTGCTTCTAAATTTGACTGATCAAATCTTATAGGGTAACCGTGTATATCACCAGTTATGTATATGCTCACAACATTACTTCCTTTTGAAAAAGTTTCTTAAACTATTTTAGCAAAAAGATTATAGCAAAAACAGGATATAAAGAAAGCACTACCCGAAGGCAGCGCTTATATTAAATCGTTTTCATCTTAATTAACACTTCATCAATCAACTGCATTAATGATTCCAAATAGCCTTTATAACTTACAGCATTTATCTTCCACTTACCAACTGTTAGACTAGCATTACCAGGAATATTCTGAGTTTCAATGCCATTGATATTAATATTGCTTACCAGCTTCTCTATCTTACTTTTTGCTTTCAAATAATCTTCTAAAAACGCTTTCCCATATTTAGCTTCTATTTTAGAAAACGGCAAATACGGATGCAATTCAAAATGTAGAAACACTGCATTTTGCTTACCTTCTATGTGCATGGTATAGCTTCTTGCATCTCTCTCATTTTGTAAAGGTTTTATTCTGATAAACTTTTTATTAAGAACATCTTCCCATTCTTGGTGTGATATTTGGTAAAAGCAATCAGCTGATTTATCAGATTTTCCATTCTTACAAAAAATCTTTTCATACTTTTTGTTATTTCTAGTATTATTTATTTTCCAAACTAAATAACTTATTAAATGGTTAAACTCCTTTTCCTTATCATCGTGTGCTAATGATTTCTTATCACCAAAAAGCCTATTAGATTTCTCAATATTATAAAATTCTTTTTCTTCTCTCTCTACGTAATATTCACAAAAATCTTTAGCAAATGGCATCCTAAAGAAAGGGGATTTTGACAAAATGGTTGCTAAATCACTATACCTCATATGCTTGAATGCACTAGAAGATAAATCAACATAAGAATTATTTTTTGTCAAATATATAAAATCATAATCATCATAACCAACATATTGGGATTTGATAGCTTTAACATAACGTTCTGTTTGTTTATATCCTTCTTCTGAATATATTTTATTTTCGATGCATAAAATACGTTTTTTTTGACTTCCCTCTTTGAATTGAATAAAAATATCAATGTAATTCTGATAGTCTCTTCCATCAAAATTATCTTTAATAGGTTTCTCTCTATTCACCGCTTCTATTACTATATCATCAGTGATTTTATCCAATCCACAAGCTTCACAAAATTCTTTCAAAAAGATTGTAGCATATTGTAAATTTCGTTTTGGATCAAAATAATATGCTAGTAAATTTGATACTTGTAACTCTTTATTTTCAATACCTAAAATTTCAAAAACAGTTTCCACACTCATCTTCCTCTCCTAGATTTATTTTAAATAAATATTCTACACTCTACCTCACTTCTCCTCTACACAATATCGCAGAGCACATCTTAATCATACCATCCCCTATGCGCCATTTTTGCCACATCTTCCCTGCTACACTAAAGGTACACACCAAAATATTATCTATGTTATAATTTTTAAAAGTACTGGAGGCGATTTTATGATGAAGTACCCTAAAATTAAGTATCATTACGAATTCCCCAACTTACCTATAAACAACAACGACATTCAAGCCTTGTATGAAAAGATGGATAACATCATTGATTCCATATATTTCTTCCCGGAAGAAAATCGTGATTTGCTTTCTTCTTTGGATATCTTTATCTCTGACGATATGCCTAAAAGAAGCTACGGCAAGTACGATTCCAAAAAAGTTTTAGATGAAATAGATAGCTTCCGAAAAGAATACCCAGAATCTTACTTTAATGGATTATTGGCAGATATCGCAGGCATACTCCGAAGAAGTGACGAAGGCACCCCAGGTAAAGCAGTGAAAGAAATTACTGATTATGCCGAAAGAATACTTGAAGAACATGCTCATGGCGAACGTCATCATGCTGATGGATTCCCCAAAATCTGCAAAATCATCTCTAAATTGAAGAACTTAAAATCAACTGTATCCCTTTTAGGTATATATGACTATACCAAAAACAGAATCACTCTCTATATCTACAACATCGTCAAGCATTTCACTAAAGCACCTAATCCAGATGACGCATTAAAAATAAAGACCGGTTTAGAAATCGTTCTTGCCCATGAAGTATTCCATGCTATTCATTTTCACATGCTAGGCACTAACTATCAACGAAGAGAATCTAAATGGAACGCTACCCCCAGACACAAAGATTACCAAAAATGTGTCACCGAAGGTTTAGCAAGATGGTTTGAGTACACTTGGTGCGATGAAAACCAATACAACAACGACATTTACAAGTGGCATATGCAAGAAACAGAAGACGAACTAAAAAACTACGATTACCCTGGTTGGCCTTACGCTGCAGCGAAAGCCTTCATCAAAAATGGCAGAATTGATTATCCTGCCGCAGAAGAAGTATTCCAAATGTCTTTGCATTACAGTAGCGGTCACTGGAAAGCAGCTTACCAACTTCTTGTAAGTTGTGATGAAAGCCCTAAATTTAAATATGACACTCTTTATTAACAAAAACAGACGTAACCATCTTCGGTTACGTCTGTTTCTTATATTATGCCATAAATCCAATAGACCTTCTTTGCTCTCTTCCTTCCGTGCTAAACGGCACAGCAACACTTCCATCAAAGTCTTCTGATTTTAACGTGCACACTTCTTTTTTAGAAACATTTTTATTGCCATATGTCTCATAAATTCTCAAAGACTGTTTCATAATCGCTTGTTCCAACATATTTCGCACGAAACGCCCATTACCAAATTCTGGATGCTTACAAACACTCTTAAAAACCTCCCTGCATCTTTCAATAACGCTATCCTCCAAAGTATAACTCTTGTCTTTTACCATAAGCCTTAAAATATCACAAAGTTCTTCCTCATTGTAATCCGGGAAATTGATATGAAAGGCAATCCTACTACGCAAACCTTCATTTTTATCTAAAAAGTCTTTCATTTTATCTGGATAGCCCGCAAAAATAACAATTACATCATCTCTATGATTTTCCATCTCTTGAACTATAGTGTTTATAGCTTCATCTCCAAAAGTATTACTCCCATCCACCAAAGCATACGCCTCATCAATAAAAATAATACCTCCTCTAGCCGCTTTGAACTTTTCCTTTACAACATTAGCTGTCCAACCAACGTATTTCCCCACCAAATCACTCCTACCACATTCCACAAATATTGGGATTTCAGTTATTCCTTTTTCCGCAAATATTCTTGAAAGCATGCGAGCAACTGTTGTCTTTGCCACGCCGGGATTACCAGTGAAAATCATATGTCTTGAAAAATTTTCTTGATCCAACCCTAAACTTTGTCGCGTTTTTTGCATAGCGTACGTCGCTATCATTTGTTTTACTATGTTTTTTACTGGCCTCAAACCTATTAACGAATTCAGTTTTTCCAAACCATTATCAGAATACTTATCAGAGGAAACTGTACTAATTATGGTTTCTTCAAGCGACCTATAGGCAGGATAAGCTTTTTCTTTTAACACATTTTTATGCCATTTATCGTAAATTTCATACGCCATGGTAATGTTGTAATTCTTTTCTTCAGATAACAATTTATGCAGTTCATCTTTTTCTAAAAACCTTTTATACTTAGATTTCTCCATGAGCCGAAGTAAAAACTTTTCAAGCTCTTGTACGCTTCCAATACCTTCTTTAATTTCGATTATATTTAGGTCATCAGCAAACTCAAGCAATGCTTTTTTATCATTACGCCTTTCACTAAGAATATCAACAAAAATTATGAGAACCCTATCATAATATTCACAAATATTGTTTTTTATTCCTCTCCAAAGTTGATTATCAGCAAATCCTACATTGCTTTCCTCTTTATCATTTGTAAAAAGTTCGAATGCTATAGCGGTACCTACAGATTTCTCAAACAAGCTCTCCAACTCCTCATCGTCAAAGTATGCACCAAATCTATAGTCATACATATAACTAACACGAGTCCCTAGCAATCTATTAACTTTGTGCAAAGCACTAACCAATATTTCAATAATTTTTTCTGCTGATTTACGAGAAGATGCTACTACTCTATAATGCACTGGAATACCATAAAAATCATAATTCTCTGGTGTCGCATATATTCTTCCCAACTCCTCATACAAGCTTGCGTCTCCCATTACATCTCCAGCTTCTTTAAAAATTGCGTTCTTACTTTGCAATGCATCAAATACATATTCTTTTATCTTATAAGAATCTGAACTTAAATAATCTACATTAAAATCATCTACCCATGTTCTACGTTTCCTTGTACCTTTCATTTCAAAGCCAGACATACTTTCAGCTAATCTAATATTTCTTGAAAAAACTTTACCAATAACTTCCTTTACGTCTTTTACATATATTCCTTTGAACAACAATTGGTTTATAGTAGTTTCTACTTTATCAGCAATTATTTCATACTCGCGATTCTCAAATTTACAACAGCAGGCGACATATAGAAACTGTCCTGTAATTTTGTACGCTTGGACAACTAAACTTTCATTATTTATACTGCCATCAAACATTTTATTAATTTGATATAAACAATCCTCATAAGCATCACCATTCCGATTAGAAGATTCCGAAAGTGAATTGATAAACGAAGTCGCCATCAGTTCACTCTTTAAATCAATAACAATATCGTAAAAAATCATCCCAGCACCTCCTAACAACTTTAATACCTATAGACTAACAAACCAAGTGCGACATTTTTGTCGCATTGATATTGATACAATAAGATTACATCGTAAAAAGCAAGGAGTGTTCCATTATGACAAAAGACAGCTACAACTTAGATGACATCACCAAAAGACCGCTCACTTTAAAAGAATCCTTTTATTTAGCACAAAACTTGGAATCCATAGAAAGAAACCGTAGGGAAATACGTAACGTGAAAGTAGGCTTCTTACACTACCTATGGCTTGCTTGTCTTTTGATATACATAATTGCAGGAATCATCCTTACCATTATGCGTTGATTTCTAATGATACTATCAAGGAGAAAAATATGAGACCAGTATATCTTTATCTGCACCACTGCGGTTTTGACTTCTTCCTGTCTGATCATTTGCTCACCAAAGAAGAAGCATATTGTCCAGATTGCGAAGAAAGCAATGAATTAATCGGGATTTATTACAACGAAGAAGAACTCCGTCTGAAAACAAAAGAACTTATATTGAAAGGATATGACTTTATACAGAATTCCTAACCCCAAAAAACTATTTCACATACTAAAAAACAGAAGGAATCGTACTGTAAATATAGAATACTTTCAAGTACTGGAGGCGAATTACATGACCATCAACGAACAAATCCAAATACTTATTAATCAAAACAAAGCTACTATCTTATCAAATGAATTCAAAAACCTTTATGACAAAGACAAGAACCCTATTGAAGAAAATACTATTGTATTTGACGGAGTAGTTAATCAAGATATCTTTAAAAGTGGAGATAAATTCCTATTCTTGCTAAAGGAAGCTGTTGATAGTCAAATCAAAGGAAATTCTAATTACGAACTCATTAACAACACATTCGACTTGATTACCAAAGCGAAACAAGAAAGCATCGAACAAAAAGATAGCTCTACTGAATTACACTGGCAAGAATTCTGCGAATGGATTTACGCATACAAGCATCCCAATGATTCTTTGTTATCCGTAACTAACCATGGTAGGTATCTCTCAGAAATCGCTTTAGTAAACATAAAAAAAGTTGCTGGCCTTTCCACCACAGACGCAAACATACTAAACAAAATAGTACTCAACAAAGAATACAGTCAATTATTAAGAAAAGAAATCGCCATAATAAATCCGTGCATAGTAATTTGTTGCGGAACATTTGAACAAGCAAAAACATTATACGGCACGCATAATTGTATTAAACAATTATGTTCAGGAGTAGAATACTTCAAATACAACAGTATCATATTTGTAGATTTTATTCATCCTACTCAATACGGTGCAGCCCAAAAACCAACTATGAAATATGCTTATGCAAAAGAAGTATTTGGTGAACTCAGCAAAAGATACAATGAACTTTAATAGCACACAAACAAAAAGGCTCCGCACTTGCGGAGCCTTTTCTCATTCTCAAAAATATTTTTAAATTTTTCTGCAAAAAGTGTGCTCTTTGCCTTTTCTAAATTGTACTTATATAATGAGTCTTCTTTTTTCGTCTCCTTTGCCTTTTTCTTTTATATAATTTTCTTTTTCCCTTTCCTCTGCTTTTTTCTTCTGCCTGTATAAAAGCAAAGCTTTTCAGGAGCTTTGCTTCCTTATTCCAAGTATAGTCTTTAACCTAAGCAACGCGTTAGCGTTGGTATCCTTGTTGTAGAAAGCAAAATAATATCACTCAACACTTTTCACAAACTCCTCACAAGGCTTTTATCATACCACGTCGAATAAAATAGTAACGATAATTATGAGGAGGTTTCCTTATGAATAACAAGAAATGTATTGCTATCGCTTTAGTTGCTGGGTTTGTTTTTGGTAACGCACTGACACCTGTTAATGCAGGTATTTTCGATAAAGTTCTTAAAGGTGGTCTTGTAGGAGCAGTTGTTGACGCTACTGCTCCTCAAATAGACAAGGCTATCAACGCACTTACTGCTAAACATGGTTTGGCAAGCACTTATGCAACTAAAGTTGTCCCTATCGTTGCATTTGGTGATGGCAGTCGTGCAGGTGCAGCACAAGTTTCCGGACCGCAAGAACTTGTTGACCAATGCCAAGCAGCACTTCAAATTGAACAAACCATTTTAGGTGTCCGTTGCATGGTTCTGATTCCTATAGACAAAGTTGCTATCAAAAATATCAACCGCGTTCAAGGCGTAGGCGTTGCCGCACAAATCGACATCAAACTTTAAACTCCATACAAACCACTAAAGGCTTCGTTTTTGCGAAGCCTTTTCTAATTTTCACTAAACTATATTTATTTAATACTTTTATTACTTATATTATGTTCTATCAAGATATGATATAATTTTAAAATATAGTCTCAACAAAAGAATGAGGAGATACATGTTAGATTTATTTGCTAAATTTGATTTGAATATTTTATTATACGTACAAGAAAACTTCCGTACGGAAACGCTCACCTTTTGGATGCGTCACATCACAAATTTGGGAAGCGCCCTGCTTGCGATAATTGCAGTCTGGTTAATTATCCAAGGCAGCCGTAAGGAAAGATTGTTTGGCGTTATCACGGTTGTCTCCGTTTTAATTGAAGTGGCAATCGTCAATGGCTTCTTAAAGAACTTTATCGCTCGCCCACGCCCTTATGATGTTAGCGCTGAACTTCTGCCTGCTATCGAAGTCTTGTCAGATTACTCCTTCCCGTCTGGACACACCGCTCTTGCATTTGCTTTGGCATTTGTTTTTTACAGGTATTTGCCTAAAAAATATGGTGTGCCGGCAATCGTTATTGCAAGTTTGGTTGGTCTGTCCCGCGTTCACTTAGGAGTTCATTATTTAAGCGATGTTATCGGCGGAATTTTATTTGCGTACATTTCCGTAAGAATTGCTGAATTCATAATTCAAAAGTATTATCCCCAAAGTTTAGAAAACGATATATAAACACACAAAAAGCGTATGGCAAAATCGCCATACGTTTTTCTTCTTGTTCGCTTGATAAATTCTTCGGATAGAGTTATACTTTTATCGAACATATTTTTGTATTTATTTTCTTGTTTGTGAAAGTGTGATTTTGTGCGTACCATTCTCCACATAGATATGAATAATTTTTACGCTTCCGTGGAATGTCTTTACCGTCCGGAAATTAGGGATTTTCCCGTTGCAGTTGCAGGTGATCCTCTAAACCGCCATGGCATTATTTTGGCGAAGAACATGCTTGCCAAAAAGTTAGGCGTTAAAACTGGCGAAGCTATTTGGCAGGCTAAGCTTAAAGCTCCCAATCTTGTAACTGTTCCGCCGGATTTTCGCAAGTATTTAAAATTCTCACGCCTTGCTCGTCAAATCCTTTACGATTATACGGACCAAATTGAACCCTTCGGTATTGACGAAAACTGGATTGATGTAACCGGTTCCAAGCTTTTATGCGGTGATGGTTCTGCCATTGCAAATTCCATTCGCCAACGGATCAAAGAAGAACTTGGGCTAACCGTAAGTATTGGCGTTAGCTTTAATAAGATTTTTGCCAAGCTTGGTTCTGATATGAAAAAGCCTGACGCAGTAACAGTTATCCCCCACGATAAATTTAAGGATATTATTTGGCGCTTGCCTGTTTCCGAACTGCTTTATGTTGGCAAAGCTACTCAGCGTAAACTTACTAGCAGAGGAATTATGACCATTGGTGATTTGGCTAATTACCCTGTAGATTTACTGGTTGATATGTTAGGTAAATGGGGCGAGGTGCTTTCCCTTTTCGCCAACGGTAAAGATACTGCACCTGTCCGCAAGCTAAACGAAGCTTCTGCTGTAAAAAGTATTGGCAATGGTACTACCTGTCCTCGCGATTTAACTTGTAACCAAGATGTTGCTCTTGTATTTACTGTACTTAGCGAATCTGTGGCAGCCAGGCTTCGTGACTACGGTTTAAAATGTACTGGCGTACAAGTTTATTTACGTGATAACGAACTCCATTCCCTTACAAGGCAAAAGAAGCTTGCCAAACCTACTTATTTAAGCACGGATATTTTACAAGCAGGTATGGAACTGCTGGTGCAAAATTACACTTGGCAAAAGCCATTGCGTTCCATTGGCATTCGTGCCATTGATCTTGTTACAGAAAATAGTTTCATGGAACTTTCCCTCTTTGATGACAACGACAAGCTTATTCAGCAAGAGAACCTTGCCCATACCATTGACGCTTTGCGTAGTCGTTTTGGTCATGATGTTGTCTTAAAAGCTTCGTGCTTACTGGATACGAAACTTACAGGCTTCAACCCTAAAGAAGACCATACCATTCATCCTGTTTCTTATTTCCGTTAGGAGTGATGTAAATGCCACGCATAAAACTTGATATCGTAGTGCGCCACACTCCAGATGGCAAGGCAATTCCTAAAATAATCATCTGGGAGGATGGTCGCAGGTTTGCCATTGACAAGGTTCTTGATATCCGCAAGGCAGCAGCTTTAAAATGCGGAGGAGTTGGAACTCGCTACATTTGCAGAATTTGTAGCAAAGAGGTTGCTATTTTCGACGAAGACGGCAACTGGTTTATGGAAAAGTAATTAAAAACAACAAAGGCTCCGCTTTCGCGGAGCCTTAACTTTTGTATAGCCTTTTTATCCTAAACCGTTACATCTTGCCAAGTCGTCATAAACAAGTACGGCAAGCTTTTCGATGAGCGCTTCATTACCCGCAAAAACTTGGGTAGCACCCAAAACTTCCTGCAAGCGTGTTTTGTTACTCATTATGCAACAGCAAGGCAACATTATTTCACTAATCAGGTACGCTGCACTTCTGAGCTGCATTTCATCGCCAAGCAAGCTACCGTCCCGCACTTTTCCTGCGAATACGGCAAGCCTTCTATCGATGGCAAGCGCCAGTTGTTTTTCCAGTACGCCCATCTTAGCGCATGTTTTCGATAAAATCTTCGAAGGTGTTGATTACAACATAGTGACCGATAACTTTAAGGTCACGAAGCACGGTACCATAGGATTCATACCAGTCATCAGCCAAAATCATTTTCAGACCATCTTTTTCATATTCATCCATCATTTTCAAGATGAATTTGTTTACTTCGCCGGTTTCTTTATTAACGTTCAAGGGAATGATGCGTTCTTCAGGTTGATATTTTTCTACAACAACTTCCCAGCCACCGGGGATAGGCGGTAAGCGTTTAGCTTTAATGTAGTAACCTTCCGGAGAAAAGCCTACATAAGCATCCATTTTATTATACAATTTAGCTTTTTGCAGAGGGAAGCCATTAGCGTTACCCCATTTAACGATTTCATCGCAAACTTCATTTTTTTGAACTACGCTGGTAAAGGTAGTTTGAGCCAAAATTTCGGACATTTTTCATTCCTCCTTAAAACCTTTCAATATATTCATTCTACTCTACCAATAAAATAAATTCAATGAAAAATACAAAAAGAAACGGCTCCTTTAACGAAGCCGTTATCTTTTTTAGATTTGACCTAAATATTTCAAGATTGCTTGAGCGATAATGGCACTGCCAATATAAGTACCAATAAATACTACACAAGCAACTACTACGATACGCCAACCACTTTTAGCAAAATCATCTAAATCTTTACCAATTGCAACGCCTGCATAAGCAAGAAGCGGAGTGCACAAGGAAACGAAACCAACTTTTGCCACGTATGCGCTGATGATTGCACTACCGGGAACAGCAGGATAAGTGAGAATGCAGCCCAAGGTTACAACATACGCAACAGAGGGAATGTTACCGGGCAAATATTTTGCCATCAAAATACCTGCCAAAGCGATACCGGTCAAAATTAACAGACCGGGAATAGATTCTAAAATAGTAGCTTTAGTACCAAGAATGTTGGAAACCAAGCTCATAAAGCAAACTACTAACAGTACATATAAAGTGTCTTTAATGCTCATTATGCTTCCTCCTTCTTAGGTTCTTCGCCATATTTAATCTTGTAGCATTTTTTGTACAACCATTCAGCCATAGGCAGTGCCAGCCAGATGGACATATACAAACCGTCCAAACCGGAAAGCATATTACTTGCCGCACCAAAAGCTGCCAATTGTTCTGCCATTTCAGGGAACATTGCGCACAAGGAACCAACAGCTGCGGTCATCATACTTGCAGAGCCAACACCTGCTGCCATTGCCAAAGCGTAGGGATGGAAGGGCAAAGTGGAAGCTGCTACAGAAGCCATCAAACCAAAGAAGATGGTGCCAAAAACAGTACCTGCAATGTAAACGCCCATTACGCCACGACCTTCACTGCTGTCCAAGCCAAAACGTTCGCCAATAAGAGCAACGTTGGGTTCGCGAGCAACAGAGTGAGCAGCGCCAATAGCTTCACGTTTCAAACCAAGGAATACAGCAATGGGGATACCAATGAAGATAGTACCAAGGTTACCAAATTCTTGGAGTAACAGTGCCGGGGAAGCTGCAATAATTTTCGGCAAAGTAGGACCAACAAGAGTACCATAACGAGCCATCAAAAGCATCAAGGTCAAGCCCAAAAGGGAGCTTGCATCAAGCATTTCCGCCTTGCCGGAAATCTTCAAGAATTTAGGTGTGGTCAAAACACCAAGCAACAGTGCAAAAAGCATGGGCAACAGTACGATAGTACCAACGCCTACTTTAAAGGAATGCACGCCAATCATTTCAGCAATGATGATAAGGCCTAATACGATGGCATGTAATTTAAAATTTTTCATCAATTAACCTCTCCTTCCCAGATGTTTCAGTTGCTAAAATAGCTTTCAGCCTTCTTTATATATTCCTCTTTAGTGAGGATAGGCTCAAAATTATCAATGATTGCTTTTGCTTCCTGCGCATCGTCATAAAGCAAATCAATCAAAGTCATGGCAAAAGCTTTTGCCGGAAGCAGTACAGCCGCCTTAAAATCTACAGCTTTAAAATCTGCTGTATGCAAAAGACCATTAGTACCACCAATAAAGGGATGAATTACCGGAATGATGTTGGAAACATCACCCATATCAGTAGACGCGCTAAAGTGACCAGCGTCTTTAATGGCGATTCCAGGCCAAGCCAGCTTGGAGTTTTCCACGAAAAGTTCATTTAAGCGAGCGTTACAGCTTAAGGGCATCATACCGGGCAAAGTTTCAATGATAGTTTCTGCACCAATAGCATCGCCGCCAGCTTTAAGCGCCGCATCCACTTTTTTGTGAGTCTTTTCAATAGCCGCCATTGTTTTAGCACGCACATAAAGTTCCATGCGTACATCCGCAGGCACGGAATTTACAAAGTCCCCACCTTTGGTGATAATGGGATGCACACGCACTACGTCATCTTCGCGGAAGGTTTCACGCAAAGCGTTAATACCCATTAAGCCGAGCATAGCTGCATTAAGAGCGTTGATACCTTCGTCAGGAGCGTCTGCTGCGTGGGCAGTTTTGCCTACGTAACGAACGGTTTTACCTAAAAAGCCATTACTGCTTTCGCCAACAGAAACTGTCGGTTCAGGCATATTTTTATCAGCATGCATTTGCATTGCCATATCAATATCGTCAAAAGCACCTTCGTAAATAAGTTGTCCCTTACCGCTAAGGAAATGCAGCTTGCCTTGTTCGCGTAATTTTTTACGATAAGCAATTTCAATATATTCTTCCGCTGGTACGGCAAAGAACACTGCGTCGCCAGCCAATTGTTCCATAACACCACTTTTCATAATGCCGCAAGCAGCACCAGCCATAGCAGCAATTTGCAAATTGTGCCCACAAGCGTGAGCAGCACCTGTCATAGGATCTGCCTTACAGCTGTCAGGACAGCCAACTGCATCCAGTTCACCAATCACTGCAGCAGTGGGGCCAGGCTTACAGCCTTTAGCACGAGCTTTTACACCGTTAAGGGCAAGACCTGTTTGCGGTTCCAATCCTAAATCACGGAAGAACTCCACAACCTTAGCAGAAGTTTTAACTTCTTTAAACCCCAACTCCGGTTCATCAGCAATGCTATTGGCAAGAGCTTCTATTTCAGCGGCGCTATCATCGATGGCAGCACACACCTTTGCTTTCAATAAATCTTTGTCCACAATTACACCTCCTAGTCAAAAACCAATGTAACAGTTTCATTTTAAAAATTTTTCTTTCCGTAAATTATAGCATTCCCATCAATAAATTACAAACTGCTCATATTTTTTTGCACGTCAAAGTTCCACCCTAAATTTGCTACAATATTTTTATTTTCACAATCATTGTGCTGTGCTAAAATATAGTTATAATTTTTAAAGAAAGGAGCCTGTTCATGTTTGCTCAGATAAAAGAAGATTTGAATGCTATTATGCTGCGTGACCCTGCCGCAAAATCTAGGCTGGAGGCAGCCCTGTGTTATCCGGGTTTGCATGCCATTTGGCTCCACCGCATTGCCCATCATTTTTATAAAAAAGGTTGGGTAGTATTTCCCCGTTTGGTTAACACTTTCTCCCGCTTTTTAACAGGCATCGATATTCATCCCGGTGCAAAGCTTGGCCCCGGTCTTTTCATTGACCACGGTATGGGTCTTGTTATTGGCGAAACTGCCGAACTTGGCAGCAACGTTACCTTGTACCAAGGCGTTACCCTTGGCGGTACCGGTAAAGAAACAGGTAAACGCCACCCTACCATCGGCAATAACGTAGTAGTTTCCAGTGGTGCAAAAATTTTAGGTTCTTTCAAAGTTGGCGACAACTCCAAGATTGGTAGTGGTAGTGTTGTACTCCACGAAGTTCCGCCTAATTCCGTAGTAGTTGGTATTCCCGGTCGTGTTGTTGCCCTTGACGGTGTACGCATTAAAGACAATGACCCTGAAAGTGCCATCGACCTTGACCACGATATACTGCCTGATCCGATTGCAGATTACGAAGAAAAACTGGCTAAGCACATGGAAGAAATTAACAAACGTTTGAAAGAACTGGAAAACTCCATTTACACAAATTGCTGTCAAGCTAAAGATAAAGACTGATAAGAGGTTAAAAATATGAGCAGAATTATGACCACAGCAGAAGCGATTAAAGAAGCTCGCCGCTGCTTAAACTGCACCAGACCTACCTGTCGTACAGGTTGCCCCATTGAAAACAATATCCCTGAATTCATCCGTGCTCTTGGCGAAGGCAATATTGGTTTAGCTTACGAAACTATTTCCGAGCGTAGCAATTTGCCTGCCATTTGCGGTAGAGTTTGCCCTCACGAACGCCAATGCGAAGCGCACTGCATTCTTAGCAAAAAACAATGCGGTATCGAAATTGGCAGCTTAGAAATGTTCATCGCAGATTTCGCTCATGAAAACGAACTAAAACCCATCCCGCCCTCCAGCGGTATGCGTGGTAAAGTTGCTGTAATCGGCAGTGGCCCTGCAGGCTTAACTGTTGCCGGCGATTTGGCAAAGATGGATTTTGACGTTACTATTTTTGAAGCGCAAAGCGAACCCGGTGGCGTACTGCTTTTTGGTATTCCGGACTTCCGCCTGCCTAAAGATGTTGTTCGCCGCGAAATCAAAGAACTCCTAAGCCTTGGCGTAAAAATTAAAACCCAAGTGCTAGCAGGCGTTGACTTTACTGTTGACGATTTGTTTGCAGAAGGTTTTGATGCCATCTTCATGGGCACAGGTACTTCCCTGCCCCGTACTTTGGACATCCCCGGCAAAGAACTTTCCGGTATTTTGACTGCAACTTACTTTCTGCGCACTGTAGTTTTGGCGGATGAAGGCAAGCTTGACGAAAGCGAAACCATTCTCCACACCGGTGATAATGTAGTAATTGTCGGTGCAGGCAATGTAGCAATGGACGCGGCCCGCACTGCCGTAAGACGTGGCGCGAAAAATGTTACCGTTGTTTACCACAAATCCGAAGCAGAAGTTTCTGCTTTCCAAAACGAATACAACGCAGCTGTTCAAGAAGGTATTCAATTTAGCTTCTTGAAACAACCCATCGCATACTTTAACAAAAAACAAATGCGTGCTCTGAACAATATTCGCCGCCAAGGTGAAAAGGTTGACGAAACCAGAGTTGCAGGTCTGCTGCTGCAAAACATTACCAAAACTCCCGAAGGCGAATTCGTTTCCGAAGGCGGTCAAGAAGTTATGCCCTGCGATTGCGTAATCTTGGCAGTTGGTCAAAAACCGGCTGCCCGCATCGTAAGCACTACCAAAGGTATCCAAGTTGATAACCGCGGTTTTGTAATCACTCGCGAACGCCCCTATGGTATGACTACCCGCGCCGGCGTATTCAGCAGTGGTGATGTAGTGCATGGTCCCGCGACTGTAGTTCTCGCCATGAAAGAGTCCAAAAAAGTTGCAGCGGGTATCGCTCAATACATTGACGCTAAAAAATTAATCGAAGATTGCAGTTTCTAACTCCCTCAAAGAAGGAGACTATATAAAAAGTAAAATCCCCGTTCATTACGAACGGGGATTTTTTATGTGCATTTTACATTATATATCTAAAGGTTAGATTTTGAGGATTATTCATCTTTTTTCTTGAGAGCAGTGTAAGCTTCTTTCAAGAGCAACAAGGTAAGTACCAAAAGAACTAAGTCAAAGCTAAATACTACCATGTTAGTTTTGGGGTTCAAGAGCATTTGTACCAATGCCACAATAGTAGTGGTCAGCATGAAGAACATGGGGTACATAATGAATTTTGCGCTCTTCTTGAGAGCACGGATAACCCAAACACCCAAAGCCATAAGACCGATAGCAGCAACCAATTGGTTAGAAGCACCAAAAATGGGCCAAATAAGAGTCCAAGCAGGAGCGTTGCCAGCTTTGTAGAAAATAAGCGCCAAAGCAAAACCTACAGAAATACCTGTTGCCAAATATTTGTTAAGGCTCATACCGGTAAACTCTTGCAATTGGTAACGTGCCAAACGGGTAGCAGTATCAAGAGAAGTTAAGATAAAGGAGTTCAAAGCCAAAAGGCCGATAGCAGTACCCAAACGCGGGGAAATACCAATCAAGGAAGCAAATTGACCTAAGCCATGACCGTAAACAACGGTAGGACCACCTTTAAGCATTTCGCCACTCATCATGATGGTACCCAATGCGATTACGCCAACAACGCCTTCCAGAAGCATTGCGCCATAACCTACGGGAACAGCATCAGTTTCGCGGGTCAATTGTTTGGAGGTAGTACCGGAAGCAACCAAGGAGTGGAAGCCGGAGATAGCACCGCAAGCAACGGTGATGAAGAGCAAGGGCCAGAGATAATCGCCATTTGCAGTTACAAAACCTTTGAATGCCGGTAATTTAACTTCGTAGTTTGCACCACCAAAAATCATACCAACGCCACCCAGGAATACGCTGAAGTACAGCATGTAGGATGCTAAGTAGTCACGAGGTTGGAGCAGTAACCAAACAGGAAGAATGGAAGCCGCGAAGATGTAACCAATGAGAAGTACACGCCAGAAAGCAACATCAGCTGCAAAAGTTGATTGTACCCAAGCACTGTCCATACCAAACACCAAGGAACCGAACAGAATCGGAAGCATAACGATGGTGCTTACTTTCAAAGAAACGCCAAAACGGTAAATTGCTACACCAAATACCATTGCCATTACAATATACAAGGAAGCAGTAAAAGCAACAGCAGGATCAGCAGCGAAGGTTTGTGCTGCCAATTCCAAGAATACAGCAACAACCAAGGTCAAGCTCAACCAAGTGAACGCCAAGAACAATTTTTGACCACGTTCACCAATCCATTGACGAACTACTTCGCCGATGGACAAGCCTTTATGACGAATGGAAGCAACCAAGGCGCCCATATCATGAACGCCGCCAAAGAAGATACAACCAACGATAATCCAGCAGAAGGTAGGCAACCAGCCCAAGAGAGCTGCAGCTGCGATAGGACCAACTACAGGGCCTGCACCTGCAATGGAAGCAAAGTGGTGACCCATAAGTACTGCGGGATGAGCGGGGCAGTAGTCAATATTATCTTGCAATTCTTTTGCAGGAGTAGTACGTTCAGGATCCAAACCGTAGTAACGGCTTTGGAATCCGCCATAGAATTTGTATGCCAAAGAGAAGCATACAATAGTGATTACGAATAAGGTTAATAACACATTATTCCCTTCCTTCAAATATTTTCATTCTTATTGAGCAATGCACGTTGTTCAACAAGATAAATCAAATCCTCAAAACGTTTAACCTTTTCTCCTCCTTTATAATGTAAAATTTCAAGCCAACCTTTAATGCCCCACCAGTAAGACTTAATCACCACATCAGAAAACTCACTATCCAGTAAAAGGAAGCGATGCTTCATTACATCTTCCTTAGATTGCCAGTTTTCTTTCAGCCAGTTTTCAGAAGTCCTACCACTGTGCTTTAAGATTATAAAATCATCTGCACTATAACGGCCAATTTCCCCCGCCAAGCAGTCTTTGACGAAATCAGTGTGGCGATGCCAACCTTCCATCCCACCGCCTTGCCACGGAACAAAGCCGTAATCTTGCAGTAAATTTTCCCACTTATTCAAAGTAGCCTCCAATTATAAATGCTCTTCTCGCCACTCGCCAAGCAGAGCCGTAAAATTGTCCCACAGTCCCGGTAAACTTGCCAACGCAGCTTCTGCCTTAGCACGTTCCCAACCGCAGAACATTGCGCCTTCATATTGCAAGGCAGCATCTTCAGGATAATGCTGCATGATTTCGCCAATGAGCATATCGTTGACATAATCATCGTGCAGTAAACCAAGCATATCCTGTAAAGATTTAAGACTACGAAGCAAGCTATTAGGTAAGTAAATTTCAGGCACGCCTTGCAATCCGTAACGGAAGCGTTTAACCTTCAATCTAAGCTTATGCAGTTGCTCCATATCACTAAATTCAGGATATTTTTCCTTTAATGTCATCAGCTTATCACACCACAAACCAAGTCGCAAGCGGATAAATGCTTTTAAACGCAATTCCCTATAATTTTCGGGAATTATTGCGTTTTGCATTAAAAGAAGCATCTCTGCAAGCTGTAAAGTTACTCCATTAAGTTTGCTACTGCTTAAAATTTTCTTGGAAGCTTTCACGCGACATTCCTGCAAGATTTCTTCCAAACGAGACACTTCTTCAGTAGAATCTTCGCCTTTTTGAGCGTGTCTAATCTTCATGCAAGTCAGAAGTGCCACGTCATACTCACGAGCAGCACCAAGAACAGTAGTCCAACGCTTTACAAGCTGTTTATATTGCTCAAAGGAAGCTGCAGGCAAAAGTTCTTTAAAGAAAGTTAAGCAGGAGCGCAAACGGCGCAACTTAACACGCAGTTGACGCACAAGATTACGCTCGTTAGTGCAGGTTAAGAGTTCGCCCCAGGCTTTGCTGGCAGCTAAAATATGCCAGGGCAGATGACAGTACAAAGCAGTATTTACTTCATCTTCATCATAAAACTCCATATCTTGAATACTGGAACGACCACGTAACTGCTTAGCACGCAAGAGCAAATCAGCTTCTTCCAAGACAAATTTAATCTTACCGGCAAGAAGCCTTTGTAAAAGCTTGCGCACTTCTTCCACAGCTTCACTTTCGTATTGAATCACAACTTCGTTTAAGGGTTGCAGGTTATCATTAATAACCATCACCCCGGTAATGCAAGTTACCTTATAGCCTACAGGATTCACCGGCACAAACTTTGTACGCTTATACTTTAGCAGATTGTCATCGGAAAGAAATTTTTCCTTTATTTTGTTTTTCACCGTTGATGGAGGCAAAAGCTTTTGCACCATCGTCAGCAATTGTCCTTTGTTTTTCAAGCAAAGTCCGTGCAAGCAAATTTTATGTTTCATTAAGTCCTCTATGAATTTAGCCTTTTACTTGGGCAGGCATGGGTTTGCCTTCCAAAGCAGCCAAGATATTATCAACAGTTAAGAGAGCCATTGCATCCCTAGTTTCAGTAGTAGCGGAAGCAATGTGGGGAGTAACGGTTACATTGGGCAAAGTCAAAAGCTTATGGTCGCCCGGCAAAGGTTCAGGATCAGTTACGTCCATTGCAGCGTGAGCAAGCTTGCCACTTACGAGAGCGTTATACATAGCTTCAGTATTAACAACCGCACCACGAGAAATATTAATCAAACGAGCGCCATCTTTCATTTTTGCAAAGGCAGCTTCGTCAAACAAGCCTTTAGTGGACGGATTCAAAGTTACTGCGATAACGATAAAATCTGCTTTAGCCAACAATTCATCAAAAGTAACGTAGGTTGCACCCAAAGCTTCATCATCAGCGCGACGATTACGATTATGATAAATAATATTCATTTTACTAGCTTGAGCACGTTTGGCAATAGCGCTACCAATATCGCCCATACCAACTACGCCCAAGGTTTTATTTGCTAAATCAGTAGTCAAGCCAAAGGGTTTATTTTGTCCCCAAGCACCACTTTTTACGTGAGCACAAGCTTTTACAATTTGGCGAGCGCTGTCCAGAATCAAAGCATAAGTCAAATCTGCCACAGCATCTACCAGTACGCCAGGAGTGTTGCCAACAAGAACATTATGTGCGTTGCAGGCAGCAATGTCGATATTGTCGTAACCAACGGCAGCTTGACCAATTACTTTCAAATTAGGAGCTTTCGCCAAAAGTTCTTCATTTACTTTAATATTACCAGTGGAGAAGATTGCGTCTGCTTTTGCCAGCCATTCATCAAACTGTTCAGCAGGAACCTTGCCACCTTTTTGCCAACCAAGCAGGTTAACGGTTTCATTTAATTTTTCGTAAGCAACGTCACGCATTTTACCACTAGCGATTACTGTAAAGTTTTTCATATTTATCACTCCTTATACAAAGATTTGCTTTACTAAAAGAACAGCGAGCGCGATACCAGCGCACATTTTGCCAATCAACGCAAGAAATCTCATCTTAGCAGTTTCCATCGCCAAGCGCCACGCGTCTTCACGCATACCACTTCGCAAATATTCATAGGCAAAGGCCGCCAAGAAAGCACCTATCAAACCGCCAATAAAAGAACCTAAAATCGGCAAAATCCCCGTACCGATTAAAGTTCCAAAAAAGCCGCCAATGCCTATCATCAGCACGGCGAACCAAGAAACCTTATATCTTTTAATCCCAAACAGTGACACGCAAAATTCCCAGCATTCGCCTAATACGTAGATTAGTACCATGGCTGACAATAAACGCATGTCAAAATATTTAGCTTCATCATAAAAAGCAAACCCCAAGCTGGTCAACATCATCAAACTGTTACCAGGCAAATCAAAGATGGTTAGCAGTGGCCCAAGTACAACAATGATACCCGCTACCAGCCATTCCATAAATATAAGCATAAGCTACCTCCTAGGGTTTTTTATTAGAATATTATATCACAGAAAACCTTTCCTCCAATTAAATAAATTGAAATATATGTAAACTCATTGTTTTTATCATACCAAGATGATAGAATACAAACAGATAATAGGAAACTGGAGGATTTTATGGAAGAAATTTTAGTTTTATTAAAGCCTTGGCAAAATTCCATCCTTGCTCTTTTAGGCTTTGCCATCATTCGTCATCTTTACAAAACCGTTATCTTGAGAATATTACATAAAGCGACTCAGCTGAGTCCCTTTTCTCTTGACGAAGACATTCTTGAAGCATTCGAGCATCCCGTTAATTTAATGCTCGCCATCGGCGGTCTTTATTTTGCCATCAATCTTTCCCCTGTTGATACCAATTACTGGGCAAACATTTTGGATAGAGTCTTGCGTAGCTCCATCGTATATTGTTTCTTCTGGGGTTGTTACAATATGTCCGACGCAACTCATGGCGTACTTCTGAAAGTCATTGACAAAGCAGGTATTCGCTCCGAAGAAGCAGTTTCCAACATTTTGTCCACTATTTTGCGCATCTTGGTTATAGTGCTTGGCTTCGTAACCATTGCTAAAGAATGGAACTATGACATCAGCGGGTTCGTTGCTTCTTTAGGTATCGGTTCTTTGGCAGTAGCATTTGCTGCTAAAGACGCATTAGCAAACGTTTTCGGTAGCTTAATCATCATTTTGGACAAACCTTTCCAAATTGGCGAATGGGTTTTGGCAAATGGTACCGAAGGTATCGTAGAAAAAGTTACCTTCCGCAGCACCTGTTTACGCACGTTCCTCAACGAATTAGTTTACATCCCCAACTCCCTTTTGAGCAACACTCCCATCGTAAACTATAGCCGTCGCGAAAAACGTCGTATCGATTTTGTTCTGGGTCTTACTTATAGCACCACCCATGACCAAATGGTAACGGTAATTGACAGGATTAAAACTTTCTTAAGCGAACAAGAAGATTTGCACACTGATGATATCCGCGTACATTTCGCTGAATACGCAGATAGCAGTTTAAACGTTCGCGTTACCTGTTATGCAAAAACTACTGATGGCATCACCTACTTAGACATCGTTCAACGCATCAACTTGGCTTTGATGAAAATTATGGAAGAAACCGGCGTAAGCTGCGCTTTCCCCAGCACCAGTGTTTACTTTGAAACCCCTATGAAGAATGAACTCATTAACGCTAAAGATTTAGCAGAATCCATCAATAAGAAAGGATGATAACTATGGCATTAGAAATTAATAAAAATGATTTTCAAGAAAAAGTCTTAAAAGCCAAAGAAACTGTTTTAGTAGACTTCTGGGCGCCTTGGTGCGGACCTTGCCGAATGCAAGCACCTGTCTTGGAAAAATTTGCAGAAGAAAATCCTGCAGTAAAAGTTGTCAAAGTAAACGTAGATGACAACCAAGAATTAGCAATGGAATACAACATCACCAGTATTCCGTCCTTAATCGTTTTCAAAAACGGTGAAGCAGTAAACTGTGCAGTAGGTTTACAATCCAAAAGTGCTTTGGAAGAATTAGTTAGATAAAACTTAAGTTCATCTTACAAATACGAAGGCTCTCAGTTTTAAACTGAGAGCCTTTTAATTTTACTATCTTACCAGCCTTTACCAAACCCGCAGTTAGGAAAGGTGCAAACTGGGCAGTTCAAGCACAATCCACCTTCGCCCAACCGTGCCAGTTCTTGCACAGAAACTTTATCATCTGCCATAACACGAGGCAAAACTAAATCAAAAATTGTACGTTTCGCATACATGACGCAACCGGGTAACCCCATAATTGTTACGTCCTTACCGTAGTACGCCAAAAGAAACATTGCTCCGGGCAATACAGGTGCGCCGTAAGAAACGATTTCTGCACCAGTATTCTTAATTGCAAGAGGAGTTCTATCATCAGGGTCAACACTCATACCACCAGTGCAAAGCACTACCTCCGCACCAAGTGCGATTGCTTCTAAAATAGCAGCGGTGATTTTTTCGTGGTCATCGCCTAAAACTACTTTGCTAATAACTTCTGCATCGTATTCTGCTACCTTAGCTTCAATGACAGGAGTAAAGGTGTCTTCTATTCTACCATAGAAAACTTCGTTACCAGTTGCAACGATAGCAACTTTTTTCTTTTTAAAAGGAAGCAAACGCAAAATAGGTTCATTACCACAATGAACTTGTACCACTTCCATTTTTTCTTTTTCTATCACAAGAGGAATGATGCGCGTCCCCGCCAGCTTGTCCCCTTTTTTAACAGGAGTATTGCCGTGACGAGTAGCAATCATCATTTGCCCGAAGCTATTTACAAAACGCAGCTTCTCTCCGTCAACTTTAAGCAAGCCGGCATATTCAGCACTTAAATCTATTTTGCCTTCTTTAACTTCAGATTCAAGCATACCTTCATTTTTACAAAGGTCACATAAAATGCGGGCAGCATCATTTTCGTGAAGCATACTCTCATCAGCTTCCCACACGTAAAGATTATCCTTGCCAATGGAAAGTAGCACAGGAATATCCTCCTCTTTTACCACATGACCTTTTCGAAAAACTGCATCCTTGGTTACGCCCTTAATTATTTGAGTTAAATCGTGACACAGTACGCAACCAACAGCATCTTCTGTTCTAATCAACTTCATAATCTTACCTCTTTATAGTTGCGAAGCCATACTCCTCAAAAATCTTCTGTGCTTCGTCGCTTAACAAAAAGTCAGCAAACAATTTGCTCTCTTTTGTATCTTTTAAAATACCTAAACAATAAATTGCAGGCTTTGCCACTGTACCTTGGGGTGCTTCAGCCACAACCTGCACTTTTTCATTAGTCAAGGCGTCCGTAACATAAACAATGCCTGTATCCGCACTACCTTCCGCTACCCAATGCAAAACTTGGGTTACTCCTGTACCAAAGCTGGCACGCTTACTAACTTCATCCCATAAATTCAGATTCGTTAAAATTTCTTTGGCATACTGCCCTGCTGGAACACTTTTAGGATCTCCCAAAGCAGGTTGTTTACTTAAAGCTAAATCTTCAAACTTAGTAATCTTCTTTGTAGAACCTTTAGGAACAATCAATACCACCTTGTTCTCCAACAGTTCTAGAACATGCTCTTTTTTGACGATACCTTTCTTTTCCAGCGCCTGAATTTGCTTTGGCGAAGCGGAAACAAAAATGTCCGCAGGTAAGCCCTGCTCTATTTGTAACTGCAAATTACCGGAACCAGAATAAGTCCCTTCAATTTTTATTTTAGGGTAACGTCCGTTAAACAAAGGTATGAGCCTTTGAGTAAAAACCTTTTCTAAACTGGCAGCAGCTGCAATAGTTAAAGGTCTACTTTCTTGCTTGCCACAACCTGCCAAAATTAACAGAAAGCAAAGTAAAGCTGCCACAATTCGAAAGCTTTTAAATCTCACTTGCTTTTGCCACCTGCCCCTGTTTTATCACATAAGCTGAGTTACACAGCTTCTTGATTTCACTTTTATTATGACTTACAAGCAAAGCGACTCCGCCAAATTCAGCCAAAGCAGCCCGTAATTCTCGCTGTAAATCTTCCTTCAAATCTTCATCCAATGCAGAAAAAGGTTCATCCAAAAGGATAACTTCCGGTTCCGCCGCTAAAAGTCGAGCTAGTGCTACTCTTTGCTTTTGACCACCGCTTAACTGACGAGGATAAGACTTTTCTAAACCTTGTAGCTTAAATTTTTCAACAAGTTTCTGTGCTCGTGCGTTAGCTTCCGCATCAGACAAGCCTTTAGCTTGCAAACCGCACAAAATATTTTCCACCACATTCATATTGGGAAAAAGCGCGTAACTTTGAAATAAATAACCCACATTTCTTTTTTGTGGCGGCAAATTAACTTTAGCTTCACTATCAAAAAGCACCTTGCCATCTAATACAATTTTGCCACTATCAGGAAGCTCAATTCCGGCAATGCATTTTAAAGTCATGCTTTTACCGCTACCACTTGCTCCCATTAAACCTGTTAAGCCATTCTCCAAGTTAAACTCTACTTGCAGGTTAAATTGGTTGAGCCTTTTAGCAATATTAACATAAAGTCCCATACTTTAATTCCCCTGCCTTTTCTTGCACAGATACAGATACCAGTTCAAGCCAACAACCATAGCCAAGCAAATCACTACCACGATGGCAACGTAATAAGCTGCTTCACTCATCTCACCAGATACTACGCTGGAATACACAGCCAAAGGAAGCGTACGTGTTTTGCCGACGATATTACCTGCAATCATGGCAGTTGCACCAAATTCACCTAAACCTCTGGCAAAAGCAAGTACCCCACCAGAAACAATACCGGGAAGTGCATTAGGAAGCAAAACTTTCCGGAATATGCTCCACTCGCTCATACCCAAAGTTCTGCCTGCTTGCAAAAGTTCCACATCAACTTGCTCAAAAGCACCACGGGCAGAACGATACATTAGCGGGAAAGAAATTACTGCCGCCGCCAAAACTGTTGCCACCCAAGAGAAAGCAATCTGCACGCCAAACTGTTGATTAAAAAATTGACCTACTGCACGATTATTGCCAAACACGTACAGCAAAAAGAAGCCTGTAACCGTAGGCGGTAAAACTAAGGGCAGGGACAAAATGCCATCTACAAAAATTTTGCTTAATTCATTTTCTCTGCGCACCACCCACCAAGCTGCAAGTATGCCTAAGAAAAAGACAATAGCAATCGTCACAATAGCTGTTTTTAAGGAAATCCAAATAGGAGAAAAATCAATCATTATCTACCACACTCATTTGCAGAGCCTTTTAAAATTCTCAGACCGTGTTCTAATTCAGGAAGCACAATCTCTAAACTTTCTTGCACAGCCTTAACACTACCGGGCAAATTCACAATCAAAGTATTGTTGCGCAACACAGAAGCGCCCCTGCCTAGCATAGCCCGTTTAGTGATTGCCATGGAGCCTGCGCGGATAGCTTCCGCAATTCCGGGCACATTACGAGTCGCCACCGCCAAAGTTGCTTCGGGAGTACAGTCCCTGACGCTCATACCCGTTCCGCCAGTTGTAATGATTAAATCAACTTGTCTGCTATCGGCTAAACGAATCATCTCACGTTCAATTTTCTTTTGCTCATCGGGAAGCAAAAGGGTTTCTACAATTTCGTAGCCTGCTACTTGAAGCATTGCTACTGCTTTCGGCCCGCTTTCATCAATGCGCTCACCAGTAAAGCCTTTATCACTTAAAGTCATTACTGCCGCACGTAAAGGTGCGTCTGCTTGTGGAAGCTCTGCGTGCATAACGTCGCCGGTTTTCATCACGCCACCATTTTTTACAATGGCGAAGACACCTTCGCGAGGCATAATGCAATCACCAACACGGTGAAAAATATTGCAATGGCTATGGCACTCTTTACCAATTTGCGTCATCTCCAAAACAACGTCACCGCATTTTAAAATTGTACCTACGGGAAGATTTTTAAAATCTAAACCACTAACAAGTACATTCTCGCCGAAAGCACCATCATCTACATCGCCACCTTTAGCGTTAAATTCTTCCACCTTATTGTAAGAAAGCAAACTAACTTGGCGGTGCCATTTACCTGCGTGAGCATCACCTTCGATTCCGTAATCTTTTATGAAATTAGCTTCTTCGATAGCGTGCTTTTCAGTACCGCGGACAGTACTAATGCAAATAGCTTTTACAACACCTTCTAATTGCATTACCAAGTAAATTCACCACTCTTTCCACCGCTTTTAGAAAGCAAGTGCACATCAGTAATTACCATCTTTTTATCAATGGCTTTACACATATCGTATATAGTCAACAAAGCAATTTGCACACCTGTCAGCGCTTCCATTTCCACACCGGTTTTACCATCGGTTTTTACAGTGCAACTTGCTTCAATATAATTTTCTTCTTCGTTAATAGTAAAGTCTACGGTACATTTAGTGAGCACTAACAAATGACAAAGAGGAATCAGCTCACTGGTACGCTTTGCCGCCATAATTCCGGCAACGCGGGCAACAGCAAGTACATCACCCTTTTTATTGGTGTTTTCTTTAATGCTAGCCAAAATTTCTTGGCTTACTAAAATTTTTCCACAGGCAATTGCAGTTCTATGGGTAACTTCCTTTTCAGAAACATCAACCATAACTGCATTGCCGTTTTTATCTAAATGAGTAAGTTCCATTTTAACCTCCAATAGCGCTCATTGGAAAATTAGCAGGACTAATTTCAAAAGCATGTCCTTGTGGTTTAGCGTAGATTGCTTGGCGCAAAACCTCAATAATTTTTTCATCAGTCGCATCACTACGCAACAAAGCCTTCAAATCAAAAGTTTCTTTTGCGTACAAGCAAGGCTTTAAAAGTCCGCTAGCAGTAAGGCGAATTCTATTACAGCTATGACAGAATTTATTATGCAAGGGTTCAATAAAACCTATCGCACCGCTAAAACCTTCTGCCTGATAATAGACGGCAGGGCCATTACCAAGTAACGTCCTTACTTCCACCAACTTTATTCCCGCTTCGCCAAACATCTTGCGAATTACATCGCCACTTAAACCTTGCAGTTCACTATTGCAATTTAAAGGCATCAGCTCAATAAAACGTAAGGAAATATTTCGTTTCTTAACAAGTTCAAGCAATGCCAGAAAATCATCTAAAAGCATATTACTTAAAGGCACGCAGTTAATCTTCACGGGCAAGCCTGCCAAGCAAGCTTCTTCAAGGGCAGCAAGCACTTCTTCAAGGCAATCACTACCAGTAATGTCAGCGTAAGTTTTAGCATTGCAACTATCCAAACTAATGTTAACACCATCAATACCAATAGCTTTCAAAGCCGGCAAATGCTTTCGTAACATTGTCCCATTAGTTGTCAAAGTAACTTGTTCAACGCCCTCAAGCTTTTTAAGTCTTTGCAAAAAATCTACGCAGTCCTTACGCAAAAGGGGTTCACCGCCGGTAAGCTTAAACCTTTTTATGCCAAGCTTCACCAAACTTTGACACAAGCGCAGGATTTCTTCGTATGTCAAAATATCTGCATGGGTAAGCTTGCTACTAAAATTAGGACGGCAGTACTTACATCTAAGATTGCAACGATCAGTTAAAGAAATTCGTATGTAGTTTATTTCTCTATCAAACTGGTCACGCATAACTTTACCTCACAATTTTAGTAACAGTCTCATAAAAATAAATGTGGATTGCTCCACATTTATTTTTTATTTAGCCCATAATAATCTTTTCAGGAGTAATCGGCAATTCGTAGAAACGTTTGCCGGTAGCATTATAAATAGCGTCTGCAATAGCAGGAGCAGGAGTATTGATTACAACTTCGCCAATGGATTTTGCACCAAAAGGACCAGTACCTTCGTAACTGGATTCAAATTCTACGTTGATGTGACCAATATCCCAACGAGTAGGAATCTTGTATTGCATCAGAGAGTTTTCTGCCAGCTTACCATATTTGTTGTAAGTAACGTTTTCGGTCAAAGCCATACCGATACCTTGCAAAATACCGCCTTCTGCTTGCACTCGAGCTAAGTTAGGATTAATGGGAGTACCGCAGTCAACTACGGAGTTGAATTCAATAACGCGCACTTCACCGGTCAATTTATCAAGCTCAATTTCTGCAACCCCAACCATGAACGGTGGCGGAGAAACAGGAGTAGATTTGGTAACAGTTTCTTCCACAGCAATGCTGTTATTGCACATAGAAGCAGTACTGATATCAAACAAGGACACTGCATTTTTACCGTCAGCAATTACTTCGTTACGTTTTACTTCCTTACCGTCAAAGGTAACATCGCTTGCTTCGCAACCTAAAATTTGCGCACCAATAGCACAAATCTTTTCACGCAGCTTCATTGCACATTCTTCAGTCGCTTTACCGGTCAAATAAGTTGTACTGGAAGCATAAGAGCCGGAATCATAAGGAGATACGTCAGTATCTGCACTATATACAGCAATTTGTTCAATATCACATTCTAAAATTTCTGCTGCGATTTGCGCCATAATGGTATCGCTGCCGGTACCAATGTCAGCAGAAGCAAGCATCAAATTATAAATGCCTTCATCGCCCAACTTCAAAGTAGCACTGCCAACATCGCAGAAAGGAATCGCGGAGCCTTGCATTGCCATGCCAAGTCCAAGTGCTCTAACTTTGCCATTGCCCATATCACGAACAGGATATTTTTCATCCCATTTGCTCATTTCCTTTACACGAGCCAAGCAACGGTCAAGAGTACAACTGGTGTTCCAACTATTATAGTAAGCAGGCATCATTTTACCTTCGCTGGTAATATTCATCATACGCAGTGCCAAGGGGTCCATTTTCAGCATTGCTGCCAATTCATTAACAGCAGATTCCACAGCGAAAATACCTTGAGTTGCACCGTAACCACGGTACGCACCTGCACTCATTACGTTGGAGTACACAACATCACTGGTAAAACGATAACCTTCGGTATCGTACAAAGGAATGGATTTATGACCAGTTAAACCAACAGTAGTAGGTCCATGTTCACCATAAGCACCGGTGTTAGACAAAGTATATAAATCAATTGCTCTAATATTGCCATCGTTCATTGCACCAATGCGTACACGCAATTGCATTTCGTGACGAGGAGAAGATGCAAGCATACATTCTTCACGGCTGTAAACAATCTTACTAGGCTTCTTCAACTTCCAAGTTACGAAAGCAGGATACATTTCACAGACAGCAGTTTGTTTTGCGCCAAAGCCACCGCCAACGCGAGGTTTGGTAACACGAATTTTATGTTTAGGAATACCCAAAGCATTTGCCACAATACGACGCACGTGGAAAACGATTTGAGTAGCGCTGGTAATATGCAAACGACCATAAGTATCAATATTGCAGAAAGCACGGAAGCCTTCCATCATGGTTTGTTGCACAGCTTTAGTGTGGTAAGTACGTTCCAAAACCACATCGCAATCAGCAAAGATAGCTTCTACATCACCTTCACCACATTCTTGATGAGCACACAGGTTACGTTTATTATCTGCACCAACAGGAACCAGACTGCGCCAATTATCTTCGGGATGAACTAAATTAGGATTATCCAAGGATTGACGGAAGTCCAAAATAGGTTCCAATAATTGATATTTAACTTTAATCAAGGACAAAGCTTTATCAACTGCTTTTTCAGTTTTACCTGCAACAATGGCAACAACATCACCAACGAAACGCACATGACGGTCTAAAAGCAAACGGTCGTAGGGACTGGGTTCAGGATAAGTTTGACCTGCACAGGTAAAGCGATTACCATTTTGGTCAACATCTTCCCAAGTAAAAATAGCTTCAATGTCAGGAACTTTTAAGGCAATGGCAGTATTAACGCTTTCTACAATGGCATTAGCATGAGGAGAGCGCAACAATTTTACGATCAAACAATCTTTAGGAGCAATATCATCAGTATAAACAGGTTGACCTGTTACCAATTGCATTGCATCTTTTTTACGCAACGATTGATTTACATATTTCATAATGCTTACTCCCTCATTTATTTTTCTTCCATTCAAGGAAGCTTAAGATGCCACGTAATTGACCTTCGTAACCGGAACAACGACACAAATTACCTGCCAAGTATTCTTTAATTTCTTCTTCGTTAGGTTCAGGATTTTCTCTGAACAACGCCAAAGCATTCATAATGAAACCAGGATTACAGAAACCACATTGTTCTGCGCCTTGGTCTGCAATGAAAGTGCCAAACTCTGCTGCCTCTTCTTGCAAACCTTCAAGAGTGGTGATAGCGTGACCATCAGCACGAGCCGCCAAGATGGAGCAGGAAAGCACCGGTTTATCATCCATAAACACAGTGCACAAACCGCAGTTAGAAGTTTCGCAACCACGTTTTACACTGTAGCAGCCTTCATTGCGAACAAAATCTATCAAAAGCAAATCTGCTTCAATTTCTCTGGTAAGCTTTTTACCGTTAAGAGTAATATTAACTAACATTAAACTTTACCTCCCAATTCCATAATAGTTCTTTCAGCCAACACCTTAACCAGATGAGTGCGATACTCAGCACTACCACGGTTAGTATTAGCAGTAGGAATTTTTGCTGCAGCATACTCGGCAAAAGCTTTTGCTTTTTCTGCAGTAATGGGTAAAGTTACGAGGTTTTCTTCGTCAGTAACCAACATTGCTTTGCCAGGTCTTGCACCAATTGCCATGCGAATACCTGCTTCAGTTAAAGCAGTTGCGCAGGTCAGTACGGGGAAGTCGGTTTTAGCAATGCGTACACTTTGGTAACAGAAGCTTGCTTTTTGTTTTTTTATGATTACACTAACAAGGATATCCCTGTCATATTTCATATTTACAAATTCAGCAAGAGGTATAATTCCACCCTTATGCATTTCAACATAAGTATCCATAGAAAGCAGAATGGTCAACACATCGGAAAAACCAAATCTACCGTACACGCTACCGCCAACAGTTGCCAAGTTACGGAACTGTACGCCTACAATATAGCGTAAAGCTTCCTTTACAGCACCATTGGTGTATGCATTTAAACCTTGGTGTTCTTCCATTTGACGTAAGGTTGCCATACAGCCAATACGGATTTCAGCTTCTGTTTCTTCTATTTTATCCAATCCCAAAGCGGATAAATCAATGGCAGTCACTACATTGCCTTTGGTCATCTTAATCCAAAGCATACCGCCAATAATTTTATTGGTACGTTTTTGATTTAATTCCCAAGCTTCTTCTAAGCAGGAAACCTTCTTAAATTCACGAATAGTTATCATTGAAAGCCCTCCTAATAGGGTTATTACTTACCATTTCATTATAACAAAATATCATTTTGCAAGCAATTTCCCCTTGCTGGTTAGCACTTCCAAGTAATAAAATAAAAGCAATTATTATATGGAGATTTTGTTATGAACATTGCACATAAATTACCCATCGCCTGTATTATTATGGCTTCCGGTTCAGGAAACCGTTTTGGTGAAAATAAACTACTTTATAAAATTCAAGATAAACCTTTATTGCAACACATTTTGGAAACCACATCTAAACTTCCTTTTGCAGAACGTATTGTCGTTACTCGCCACCAAGAAGTTTTAGATTTGTGTAATGCATTAAATATCAAGGTTATCCGCCACGCAGAACCTTATCAAAGTGACACTGTCCGCATTGCTTTGGAAAACCTTGCTGAATTTGAAGGCTATCTTTTTTGCACAGGAGATCAACCGTTCTTAAAAAAAGTAAGCCTGGAAAAATTATGTGTCAGTTTTTTAGAAGCGCCAAACTTTATCTACCGCACTATTTTTGAAAGCACTCCCGGCAATCCGGTAATCTTCCCGGCAAAATTTACAAAAGAACTTAAGAAATTGCCCCAAGATTGCGGAGGCAGCCATTTAATAAAAAAATATCCTGAACAAGTACGCTACATACCTGTTCAGGATTCTTTAGAGCTTTATGATATTGACACCAAGGAAGATTTAGAAAAATTATTCCTTGGGCAAAACAACATTTAAAAAGATTGCAACCACAGCCGCGGGCACGATACCGGAACCGCCAAAAATCAATTTAACGAATTGGGGAGCGTGTGCCAATACGCCGGGGTTAGCACCCATACCGTAACCAACACCAAGAGCCACGGAAACGATAGTCAAACTTCTAGCGTTGAGGGGCTCTTTTGTTATGAGTTGAATACCACTTACTACGATGGAAGAGAACATCATAACAGCAGCACCGCCCAAAACAGATTGGGGCATAATGGAAACGATGGCACCCAATTTAGGAATAAGACCGCAAAGCACGAGGAAGATTGCACCGGTAGCCAAAGCAAAACGGTTTACAACCTTAGTCATGGCAACAAGGCCTACGTTTTGGCTAAAAGAAGTGTTGGGCAATACGCCGAGGATTGCGGCAAAGCTGGAACCTAAGCCATCACAAATGATACCACCGGAAAGTTCTTTGTCATCTGCTTCACGACCGAAACCACTTTCCATAACGCCGGATATATCGCCAACGGTTTCAACGGCAGTTACGATAAACATAATTGCTACGGGAATGATGGCACGCATATCAAAAACGATATCTACGGGGAAAAGTTCAGGAATCTCAAACCAAGCTGCTTGAGAAACTTTGTCCCAGTTGATAACCCAAGATTTAGTATATTCCACACCTTTAGCAGTTACAGCAGTGGTAGGAAGAACAAAGCTCATTACGATAGAAGCAAAGTAGCCGGCGATGATACCCATCAAAATAGAAGAATAGCTGGTAATACCTTTGGTACCATGTTTGAAAATCAAAATAACTACAAGAACGAAAAGACCTAGGCCCAAGTTTTCTGCAGAACCAAAGTCCTTGGCTTTAAAGCCACCACCAAAGGAATTCATGCCAACAGAAATCAAAGAAAGGCCAATGGAAAGAACTACAGTACCGGTAACAACTGCCGGGAAGAATCTACGCAAGGGTTTTAAGAAAACGCCAAGCACACCTTCAAAAATACCACCAACAATGGACGCCCCCATCATTGCACCATACGCAAGAACACCACTACCTAAAGATGCAGCTACACCGTTAAATACACCAATGAAGCCGGAGCTGGTACCCATGATGATAGGAACTTTACCACCACAAGGGCCAATGGAATACAATTGCACCAAGGTAACAAGGCCTGCCACAATCATTGCATTTTGCAACAAGCTAATGCGTAAGTCAGCAAATTCTGCACCGGCAATACCACAAGCACCGCAAATAATAAGCAGCGGAGTCAAGTTACCTACAAACATTGCCAAAACATGTTGTAAGCCAAGAGGAATTGCTCTAGACAAAGGCATAGACGCATAAAAGTCATAGGCAGGATCTAAATTCTTTTTCTCTTTATCCATCAAAAACACCTCATAAAAATTTAATACTCATTAATTCTACTGAACATCAGCAAAATTGTAAACATATTTTATGCTTTCTTATTGCCATAACGAGCAGCTCGCACCTGAATAAACTGTGCCGCAATGCTAATGGCGATTTCCGCAGGAGTTTCACTGCCAATTTCTAAACCAATGGGAGTAATGATTCTAGCAAGCTGTTCTTCGCTGAAACCTTCGTTGAGCAAAGTCTCCCTTGTTAATTTTGCCTTACGCCTGCTTCCTACTACGCCAATGTAATGAACAGGAGTATTCAGGGCGAAGCGTTCCACATCAGCATCGTGCAAATGCCCTCGAGTCATTACGGCAACGTAGTCATTCTCAGTAATCTGCACTGAGCTAGCTAAGTTTTTAAAATCAACGCAGCGTACTTCTTCCGCACCGGTAAAGAGTTCCGGTTTGAAAAACTCTTCCCTGTCATCTAAGACTACGCATCTAAAACCAAGATGACTTAAAACAGGGACTACTTCCTGCGCCAGATGACCGCCGCCAAAAATAAATACCTTGCCGTCAAAATTGAAACGCTCTGCGTAATATGAATTGTCACCAAGTTGTATCAAACCATTACCTTGTAAATCATAAGCACCTTGGAAAACTTGCAGCTTGCCTTCAACAACAGGAAGGAGCAACCAAAATTGTTCCTTGCTCACCATTACGCCAAGCACTTCTTGCACCAAGGGCAAATCATTTGCTGATAAGTACTGATAAAGTATCGTACAAGTACCACCGCAAATCATTCCCAGTTCAGCGCTGCCTTCCATGGTCAGCGTGTATTCGTACAAAAAGTTTCTCTTTTGAGCTATCTGTTCCTGACCTTGCAGTATCACATTGTATTCTAAGCTTCCGCCACCAATAGTTCCGCAAATTCTACCGGCTTCGCCCACTACCATATAAGCGCCGCTACTACGAGGAGTAGAGCCGGTACTGGAAATGATGGTTGCCAGCAAACAAGGCTTACCCATTTTCAATTGTTCTTCTATGGCAAGAAAAATCTTTTCCATTTTATTTCTCCATATATTGCTTGCACACCAATTCTAAAACACTGCCTGCAATACAGCGTGCCTTGTCAGAAATGGTAAAACAGTTGGCAAGTTCAGATTTGCGGGGATCAATATCTGCAATCTTAAAACCTTTAGTAACTACATATCCCTCGCGAATCATACCTCTAATAATGCCTGTGATAGTTGCCTTCACAGGTATTTTTTCATTTTCAGTAAGGATTTCAGCAATTACATCACCTTGCTCTACAATGGTACCAATGCCTTGAACAATGTGCATTGTGCCTGCAGTTTCCGCGTGCAGCACACGTTCAGAAGTATAACCGCCAATATCACCGGGAATACCGCTATTGGGAGCAGCTTTACCCTCGCGGATAACTCTACCCAAATTATGACCACGCTTAGTTTCTACAACTGCGTCTACATCTACGCCAGCTTCAAAGCCGGGTCCAAGAGCAATGGTCAAAGGAGCCATATCTATTTTCGTACCTAAATTCTTTTTGGCAATAATAGCGTCCACTACCACGTCAGGTTTTAATTCTGCAATACAAGTACCGGTTTCATCTACAAGTACAGGTACATTGCCTGCTTGCCAAATAGCTTCTGCTTCTTGAACGTTATTAATCAAAACAGCAGTCATACCTTCAAAAACATTACTGCCTTCATAAACAGCTTCGCAAACAGAAACTTGCCTACGAATGGCAGCAGGAGCAGCACATTCTAAAACTAAAACCTTAAAACCTGTGCTCCACAAACGGTGGATACAGCCTGTAGCTAAATCGCCGCCACCACGGACAACTACCAAAAAATCTTTTTTCATAATCTCATCTCACATCATTAAATCTATTACTTGTTCCCAAACAAAATTCATTTGGGAACGCTTTACTTCTATAAAACTATAATCTTCTAATGGCACTCGCCAAGCAACACCGCACCCGGAAGAGATTTCTTGAGGAACAGGGATCAATCTACCGGGTAAATTATTTCCCAAGCAGAAGCTTTCCATAGCCATGGCAGCAGTTGTAGTAGCAAAAGTAATAATCTTATAAGCTTTCTTTATTCTCGCCATTACTCTTGCTCCTCTTCTGCAATTTCTTTAATTGCCTTGATTGCCACGTCCACTTCTTCCATAGTATTGAAATAGCCAAAACTAAAACGTACCATACCTTGTTTTTCCGTACCAAAATGCTGATGCACCAATGGAGCGCAATGAGCACCTGCTCGCACGCAGATACCGTAATCTTCCCACAAGATGTCGCTGACAAGACCTGCATCCATTTCGCCAATGTTCAAGGAAACAAGAGCCACTCGTTCTGCACTGCCAAAATCACAGTACAATTTTACCTTGGGCAAATTTTTGATACCATCAACAAAATGTCGTAGCAGTTTCATTTCATGAACGTGTACTTTATCTACGCCAGTTTCCAGCAAAAAGCTAACTGCAGCATTCAAACCTGCAAGACCGTGTCCGTTTAAAGTACCTGCTTCTAAAACCGTCGGCATCATTTGCGGATGTACCTTATCAAAGCTATGAACACCACTTCCGCCAACCTTTAAGGACGGCAACTTTACATGTTCGCCAACATAAATACCACCAGTACCTTGAGGGCCAAGCAAACCCTTATGTCCCGTAAAGCACAGCACGTCAATCCCCATAGCTTGCACATCAATAGGCAATGTGCCTGCAGTTTGGGAAGCGTCTACCACTAAAAGCAAGTTGTGCCTTTTCGCAATGGCAGAAAGCTTCTGCAAATCATTGACATTACCGGTAACATTAGAAGCGTGATTGATAACAATCGCCTTAGTATTTGCTTGCACCTTACTTTCCAAAACAGCGTAGTCAATTCTGCCACAAGCATCCAGAGGCAAAAAACTTACCTCTACGCCCGCACTTTCCTGCAAATACAAAGGACGCAATACGGAATTATGTTCAGCCTCACTGCTAATAACATGGTCACCTGCATTGAACAAACCTTGAATGGCAATGTTCAGTGCTTCCGTAGCGTTACAGGTAAAAGCAATTTGTGCAGGATTGGCAATATTAAAAAGCTTCGCCAATTTAACCCGCGTATCGTAAACAGTCCTCGCTGCCTGCAAAGTAGGAGCGTGGGCACCACGACCTGCATTACCCAAAGTTAAAAGTGCCTTTTGTACAGCCTCTATGACCTCAACAGGTTTTTGTAGAGTGGTTGCTGCATTATCAAAATAAATCATGGTTTTACAATCAAACTCGCTTGTAACATTTTTTCTGCAATTACATACATATTGGTTACGCCGCCAACTTGCAATTTTTCTGCTAAACCATAATGGTTCAAGCAAGTACCGCAAGTCAAAATTTCTACACCTTGTGCTTCCAAGGACTTAACATCTTCCAGAGTGGGAGCATTTTCACAAGTCAGCTTCGCACCACCGTTGTAGAACAAAATGGTAGCAGGAAGTTCATCTTGTTGAGTAAGTGCGAAAATAAAACCTTTCATCAACAAAGTTCCAAGTGCTTCGTCGCCTTCACCCATTTTATCAGAGGAAATCACAACAACTTTATTACTTCTTACATCAGGAATGCAGTCAGCACATTCTTCTACTGCTTCCTCAGCTACAACTTCGCCAACAGTCAAAATAACTTGGTATTTCTTTTCTTCCAGCTTTTCGCTTTTTACAGCGTAGCCTTTTTGTTGTGCCATTTTGGTCAAATTTTGTACAGCGATTTCATTATCGACAAGCACGCAAACTTCACCGGCACCCTTTAATTCTTGGATTGCCTTCTTAGTTTTAACTACAGGAATCGGACAAGCATCGCCCAAAGCATTTACATTAATCATAATTTAGCACCTCTATCTTACATAAATTTCGTATTCATCTTTTTCAACCAGCTCACCTACGATTTGAGCAGGCAGACCAGCAGCTTGTAATTCTTTTTCTAAAGCCAAAGCATCTTCCGGAGCAACAGCAACTAAAAGTCCACCGGAAGTTTGAGGATCAAAAAGGACTTCTTCCATGGCAAAGGGTACATTCTCAAAATGCACATACTCGCCAAAATGATTGCGGTTCTTTTGCCCTGCAGCTGTCAGTAAAAATTCATCTGCATAAGCCAAAGCTTCTTTTATTACAGGAACATTCTTCATTTGAACATTAGCAGAAAGCTGACCGTCTACCATTTCGTGGAGATGTCCCAAAAAGCTAAAACCGGTAACATCAGTGCAAGCGTGCACTGAGTACTTACGCAAAAATTCTGCTGCGTATTTATTGAGTGTAGTCATGGATTTTATAGCTTCTTCCATAGCTTCAGCAGAAGCTTCGCCCACTCTATTGGCAGTGCAAACAATACCCACGCCTAACTTTTTAGTAAGAATAAGTTTATCGCCAACCTTGCCTGTATTGTTTTGGTAAATCTTTTCAGGATGTACCACACCGGTTACAGAAAGACCATACTTCACATCACTATCAGCAATGGAATGACCTCCTGCCAGCTGACCACCTGCTTCGATGACCTTTTCCGCACCGCCACGCATGATTTCCCCTAAAATATTTAAATCCATATCTTCAGGAAAGCACACAATGTTCAAGGCAGTCTTCACCTCGCCACCCATAGCGTAAATGTCACTTAAAGCATTGGTTGCCGCAATCTTGCCGAAGGTGTACGGGTCTTCAACCATCGGCGGGAAGAAGTCCAAAGTTTGAACTAAGGCAACCTCATCAGAAATTTTATATACGGCAGCGTCATCCTTGCTATCATAACCAACTAAAAGATTTTCATCGCAGGGAGCTTTAGGCAATTTGGATAATACGTGACTTAAAATTCCTGCACCTAATTTAGCAGTGCATCCACCGCCCCTACAAAACACAATCTTCTCACTCACAATACGCTTCACCTCTAATCCAAAGCTTCTCTAAGTCAAAGCCTTCTTTTTCTAAAAGACTTTTTATTTTCAAAGCACTATTCAGTCTATTTTCATCGTCACATTTATTTAAAACTATAAAATAATTTCGTTGTCCAACATTTTTAAAAGCACCTTGCTCAGAAAGCAAAAGCTTTACTGCATCCTCTTCCGTCAAGCAGTGTTCAAGCATAACACCTAAAAATTCCTGTACTTTTTCCAAACGGAAGCAAACTTCTGAAATTGGTTGGTGCAGTGCATCTAAACCCATTACTGCTATAACAGTATCACTTGCAGGCAAAAGCACCGGTTCATTTTCAGCAGGAGCTTTGC
The DNA here is from genome assembly GCA_045123075.1 of Phascolarctobacterium sp. Lineage (GTDB taxonomy): Bacteria > Bacillota > Negativicutes > Acidaminococcales > Acidaminococcaceae > JAHHUH01. The sequence goes on from JBGVIJ010000027.1 coordinate 60,054, forward strand.
AAGGCAAGCGCTTCGCTCCATCTGCTTCAACAAGCACTAAATCTGCAAGAGTACTGTAAGTTTTAAAAACATCTGCTGATAATTGGGTAAGCTTGCCAGTTCCAGCTTCAATGTTGCCAACTACAGCATAGTTTCCCGCTTGCCACAAAGCTTCCACTTCTGCAAGGGATTGTGCAAAATTACAAGCAGGCTGAAAAATATGGGTAGTAGTAGTTACCAAAACCTTTTTCCCTAAACTGGCAAAGTGTTCTGCCAACTGGTACATAACCGTAGTTTTACCACCAGCTCCGACTAAAGAAACAATATGCTTTTTATCTTGTAAGTATTTAAAAAGGAAATGTTCCACCAGAAACAATCCTCCGTTTAAATTTTAATCTACATTTTTTGTAGTCATGATTGCTAAAATTTCTGCATCAGTATCTTTCATACCTTGGTTGCCAACGCGAGCCATATTCTTAATGCATTGTTCCGCAGTTTCTGCACAGATACCGTCACTTACTCGTAACGCAACATTGTTAACTGCGTGAATGGCACTCATCAAAGCAGCGAAAGAACCTGTAGAAACCTTCAATGCGCAACCAACTTTACCACCGTCGCACAACATGCCAGTTACTGTTCCGCACATATTGCGAATAGCGTAAGTAATTTGTTCATCGTTACCACCTAATAGCCAAGTTATACCAGCGGACGCAGCGGTGGAGGAACACATTACGCAGCTACACATAGGGGAAAGTTTACCAACATAAGCATTGATGTAGCGATTTACCAAATGAGCAAAGGCTAAAGCTTGCACAGTTTTAAGCTTGCTTGCGCCAATAACTTTGGCGGTTTCACTTACAGGTAAAATTACAACTAAACCTTTTGTCCCTGCACCAGAACTACTCATTGTAGGCAGCGGGCAACCATCCAATCTACTTTCTGCAGCAGAAGAAACCTGCAAAACAATCTTATTAGCTAAGTCGTTGGCAAGTAAGCCTGCATTGATTTCCTTACGCAGATTTTGAGCAATGCCCACGCCAACTTCTTGGGTTTCAGAATAAGCGGCAAGACTTTCGTTCATTGCCACACCATCTAACATAAATTCCAGCTCTTCTTCGGTAACAGTAGTAACAAGCTTACGAATATCAGCAATAGTCATTTCCAGCAAAGCATTTACTAAAACATCATCGCCTGCAGTAGTGGTGGCAGTTTCTTTTTCCAAAAGCACTTCTCCATTACGAGACAAGTACACAATATTTGTATGAGCGTTTTGAATAACGCAAATTGCTTCTTCATTCTTGGAGCGGAGAATACATTTTACATACAAGCTTTTGGCAGCGTCATCCACTTTAACGGACACTTTGCCGGCTTTAACCAAAGCTTCTGCTTTCGCCAAGATGTCATCATTAATATCTGCTAAAAGCTCTAAATTCTTCTCAGGATTTTTCAGGAAAGCACCAAGAGCGGCAGCCCAATCTAAACCAACCGTAGAACAGTTGGGAATCCCTGCAGACATACCATTTTTATAAATGCCTGCATTAGTAAAAACTTCTATAGTTTCTAGATTATCTTCTATTAATTTTCCTGCGTTTGCTGCACATAAAGCTATGCATACAGGTTCTGTACAACCTAAAGCAGGAACAACATCTTTTCTTAAAAGTTCAAGCATTTGCTCTTTATTCATAAGGCACACTCCATAATCAATCATTATTTAGATTATAAAACATCACCCTTGCTTATACAACTTACAAAGCCAATAAGAAGCCTTTCTTCGCAACAAAAAAAGAGCTGACACAAAGTCAGCCCTCTTAAAAAATCTTATTTTTTGTTGCGATGATTTTTAGCGTCTTGGTCTACAAATTGTTTGGTTACAGGGTCAAATTCCAAACCGTTGTAAACGGTATTGATTTTAACTTTGCCAGCCAAAACGTCATCTTTCAATTTGGTCAATTTTTTAGCAACTTTTTTCGGAACTTGTTTGGAGATTGCCAAACGAACTACGTCCGGATTTTCCAAGCCGATTACGGTTACAGCGTTGTTTTTCAAGGTGCCAGCTTTGTAGTCTTTAGCAGCGTTAATGATTGCAACACTGGAGTCAGCAACTGCAGAACCGATGAAGATCGGGGAAACTTCGGTCCAGTCAATTACGTTACCGATTTCTTTAACTTTGCCGTTGGTAGCTTCGATAGCATCGTTTACGCCAAAACGACCGCCGTTGAGCATGGTATAGATTACGTCTACGCCCATAGAGATTTCTGCTTCAGCAGCTTTAGCGTTGATTTCGTTGTTGTCCAAGTTACCGGTGAATTGGGTATAGAATTCAGCGTCTTTGTTAACGCGTTTCAAACCATCATAGAAAGCAGCGCGAGCTTGTACGCCCGGTTTCGGCCAAGCGCCGGAGATGTGACCAACTTTATCAGTTTTAGTCATGTAACCAGCCAAAGCACCTGCCAAGAAAGCGGATTGTTCTTGGTCAACTTTGTAGCTGCTTACGTTATCGCTTTTTACGCCACCTTGAATTACTACGAATTGGATTTGGGGAAATTCTTTACTAACAGTTGCAACGGGAGCATTGCATTGGCCACCGTGAGCAATAATCAGTTTCGGTCCTTCTTGTGCAATTTTACGCAATTCTTCGGTCAGAACTTCTCTGTTAGAAGTAGCGGAAATTTCAGATACGCATTTAACATTGGTGGTAACTTCGTTAGCAATGCGGGTATAACCACGATAACCAGCTTCCATGAAACCGTTATCTTTGGCAAAACCGGGAAGCATTACGGAAATTTCTGGAGTTTTTTCCAAATTACCGGCAGGAGTTTCAACAACTGCTGCACTTGCTACGCTCATGAACAAGGAGCTGGCAAATATCATTGCGAGAACTTTTTTATTAAGCATCATAAACACCCTCCTAAAATACTAGTCCCGTAAATTATATCTACGGCTCACCAGTCTGTCAATGAACCACCCCTCAAAAACAGCTATCATTAAACATTTAATTCAAGAAAATGCAAAAAAGCCTGTGCAAAAAGCACAGGCCTTATTTTTTAAATGGTGATCCCGGCCAGAATCGAACTGGCGACCTACTGCTTAGGAGTTTTATTCATTTAAAATACCCTTGTTATTTCGAACAAAATTGTACAAAAATCTCACAAAATATATTAACATTGCTATAGTTTTGTGAACTTATTTTTATTATCAAATATGTCCAAAATAGTGTCGGTCTATATTTGGTCTTTAAACATATAGTGTTTTCAATTGTAGTTTTATACAACACTTTATTCTCAATACTATTTCTGTTAGGGATATGGAAAGTGCTATTCCCTTCCCTAAAATGCTCAAAAAATTATCGGCACTATATGAAGAAAATAAAACCTTCTTCGTTGCATGGGGAACATCTGATTATAAAGTTTTAGACCAATGCTGCTATAAGCATAAGCTTTCAAATCCAATACAGAAGAAAGATTACCTTTAGTTATTCCGAAGCGCGAAAATTTAAATCATTTTAGAAGGTGTTGACAACATAAAATTTATGACGTTTACGTCGTAAATTTTATGTTTAGTTCTTTATGATTGAGCAAAACCATGATATACTTTAGATGTAAATAACGACATTTGCGTCGTAAGTTTGAGGTGAGATAAATGATTAAGCGAGATACATATTTACAGCAAATTATCCGTAATATGTGGAACGGTGAAATAAAGGTTATTACAGGTATTAGAAGATGTGGGAAATCGGTACTGCTTTTTAACCTGTTCAAAGATTATCTTCTCTCCCAGAATATTCCAGAAGACAATATAATAAAGATAGAATTAGATCAAAGGCGTTATTATAAATTTAGAAATCCTATAACACTATGCGAATATGTTGAGAGCATTATTTCTAAAAAGAATGATGAGAAGTTCTATCTTTTCATTGACGAAGTTCAATTTACCATAAAGGTTGAAGACCCTGAAAATGATAACATTATAGTTTCTATTTACGATATGCTTAATGAACTTAAAGCTTATCCTAATCTAGACGTATATGTTACAGGCAGTAACTCTAAAGGTTTATCAAGAGACATTGCTACAGAATTCCGTGGCAGAGCGACTCAAATTCATGTTTATCCCTTATCATTTAAGGAGTTCTATGCATACATAGGTGGAGATGAAAGAAAAGCCCTTGAAAAGTATATGCTTTATGGTGGTATGCCACGTATATTATTCTTCTCTGATGATACGGACAAGAAAAGGTATTTGACATCTCTATATGAAGAGCTATATGTAAAGGACATTATTGAACGTAATAAAATAGAACGCCCAGATATATTGAATGCAATTTTAGATTTCTTGGCTTCACAGATAAGTTCTTTAACTAATCCTTCTAACATTTCTAATGCTTTAAGCAGTATGAGAAAAGAGAAAATAAATTCATCACTTGTGTCTAACTATGTACAGCACATTATAGACTCCTTCTTAATAAATATGGCCAAAAGATACGATATTAAAGGCAAAACTTATTTTAACTTTCCAAACAAATATTATTATACCGATATAGGTCTCAGAAACGCGAGACTTAATTATCGTCAATATGACCCTGGCCATATAATGGAAAATATCATATATAATGAACTTCTTGTTCGAGGCTATTCAGTCGATGTCGGTGTTGTCGTAGACCGTACTAATGGACAAAATCTACAAAAAGAAATAGATTTTGTCGTAAATTCAGATGACAAAAAAATCTACATCCAATCTGCATATCAGATGGATACGGATAAAAAGGAATCTTCTGAACTATCATCTCTGACTTTAACCAAAGATTTCTTTAAGAAAATCATCGTTAGGATGGATATCCCTCATAATTATTATGACCAGAACGGAATATATCATTGCAATTTAATAGACTTGTTGCTTGGCAAGATAGATATCTTTTAGTTGAAGCACGTGAAGAATGGGTTGCTACTCATTTAACAAAAAAACAGACTGCTTAAGCAGTCTGTTTTTTCTTTTCTAATACTTCCATTATTTAATTTAAGCTGTAGACGCTTCCTTATTATATTTGCATCCAACATCACAAAAGTCAGCAACGTTGCAATATCCTTGGCATTTATTCCCAGCTATTTTCTTCATTAATCTTATGAATTGCCGTACCGTGTGTGGCAAAGAGCATACTTTGTGGCTCAACGTCATAGTCCATATTTTTTAAGAGGAACATCTCACGTGTTCCTCTTATCAATTCAGTTACGGAAAATTTCGCAAATCCTCTATCCTTGCAATTTGCAGCAAGGTTCCTAAGAGTAGGCTTACCCATACATCTTACTCGTTGGGGACACTTATTCAGACAATCTCCAATCATTACCCTATCCCCATTAGGGAAATTATATGAAATTTCTAACAAAACACTTATATAATTCCACATCTATATCATCATTAAGATTCATATTGTTATGGATGTCAACAATCAGCACGAAAATGAATATCATATAAAACTAATTCTACATTTCATTGAACAGCAACATTAAATAATTGATAGTTATTAGCATTCAGCTGACTGAAATATAGTTGCCCTTTGTATTTATTGAAAACCGATATAATATTGGCTATAATTAAATTATGTAGGTGCCTAAAAGTTCAGGATGCACTATCTGAAAAACTCAAACTATGGGTATTTATACTTTATATTGATGGAGTACGCAATGGAAAAGGAAACTAAAGATTTATCATTTTTTAACGTCCATACATCTACATCAGCAGAAGCTGGAGGTATTGATGCGAACATTTCCTTTGATGAATTAACTGACGATGAAAAAATTGATATTGTTGCAGCTAGAGTACTAAAAAGATTTAAACCTGCGTTCTTGGAGCTTGCAAAATAACCCATTTCAACAATAAAACACCGATACAAAAAGCCTTGTGCCAAAAGCAAACTTGCTATTGACTCAAGGCTTTATTTTTTACTACTAACATTAGAACTTATTAAGCTCTGGTACTTCTATTGTTTTCCATTTAACAAATGGAACTGCTTGTTTTTCTTCTTCGTATAAGTGTTGGAAAGAGAATACTTTTTCATCAGGAAACAACCCCCAACAATATCTTGGAATCACATTATGAGGAACAATCCCAATAGTCTCATTTCCTTGCAGTCTTTGTGCGAGCAAAGCACCTTCCCTTATTTCAACCGGATAACCAAGTCGTTTTATGGCAATATAAAAATTGATAGATTCTAAGAATCTATTTTCAGAACTGCCAGCAACAACAAATACAAATCCTTTTTCATCTCTTTTTACAAAAAGATCCACATGAGTTGAATTACCCCCACGACATACTTCCCAAGGGTGTCCTCCACCCTGTCGTTCCTCATACCATTTTGAAAAAGCGTCAGCATCATTAATTGGTAGATTTGATAAACCTTCATCACGACGGTCTGCATATTTTAAATATGCTTCGCGTGGATTCAGATTTTCAGTGTCATAATCATTTTCATCATAACCAGCTTTGCAACATTCAAAGAACATACCACTAGTCATAGCAGGTACCCTCTGTAAAGTGTTTTCAAAATTCTCTTCAGTTATTTCTAAATACTCTTTACGATTCTTGAAATCATCAAATTCACCATATGTTTTCTGATTATTTACTACTTTCCATAACACCGCACGGTTGATACTACCAACTTTTTTGTTATAAGGAATTTGACTTAATATTTCAGCTTCATATTTTCCATTTTTAATAAGTAATACATGTTGTTGAATAAGCCTTTTGATATTCTTAACAACCTTTGTTGCAACCTCTACATCGTAATAAAAAAGTGAAGTTTTATCTTTTTCATAACACATATTAAGTTCTTTATCAATGAAAAGAAACTGTCCACCATCACGGTTTTCAACAAAAGCTAAATTATGAAAATAATACTCTTCTGAATATTCAAATTCGTAGTTTTCTTTTATCTCTTGTTCAGTTGCCTCATTATCTTCTTCAAGAAATATATGTCGAAATTCATCATATGATGGTTTTGGTACTTTAATCCATATTTCTTTATATTCATCTTTCCCTATTCCATAGAAATCATTTTCAACAGACTTAATTTCGTTCATTAAATCTAAGCTAAAAGGCATGTGCATCCCCTTAAAAGCTCGTTTTATATATCTAATATCATCTGCTTCCATCTCAATCACTCCTTACTGTAATACATAGATAAAAATATTGATGACAAAGGTTATATATTCATATTTTGTTCATGCTCGGATTTGTTTAATATTTTTTCTCATTCTTCATCAAGTTCTTCTAAAGTATACCACTTGGCTCCCTCTGATTGTTCTTTTTCAACTTGTTGCAACTCTTTGTATAACTCTAACATTAGTCGCTTTTTATCAACATTTTTAGGCATAAGAAATGCCTCCAAAAATTAAACCCACTTTTTAGGATACATCAAAAACTAAATAAGTATAAACCCCTTAGGTTGATATTTTTATCAACTCATACAAAAGAAATACACCGCTAGAATTTATAATTATATGCATTATAACGGAAAATGAAATAATTTCTAAAGATATTCATACATATTACTCGTCTACTTTTACAATTCTTTGGTACATCCATGCTGCTACTGACTCATTAACGCAGTAATCAACGTGAAAATGACCAAAAAACCATTTTTGGTACATTAACATTTTCTCCAATTTAGAAAGCATTTGAGATGTTGGGCACGTATCCACATTAAAAGTTTCCTTTTGGTAATCAATAATAAATCGCTTAGGTGCAGTATGTGTTATTACATAATCTACTTTGAAATCAACTTTCTTTAAATTATTAACTGCATTATCAAACTCATATAAAGAAAAATTTTCTTGTTTCCACCATGATATTGATTCTACCCTTAGATGCTTATCCACAGAGCTTGCTCCACCAAAAGCGAAGAAGGTTTTTCCTTCTATTTCATAAACTTCACCACGCATGAGATGAAATATATTCTTTCTTACTTTATGAACCTTACCACCATATCTTTCTATAACAGGAAATTGATATAACAAGTCAAAATTCTCATGGTTCCCATCAACAAATAATATCTCAAAATTTTTCTCTTCAAGCCAATTTAACCAATATTCATCTTCTTTATCATTACACCATGGCAATCCAAAGTCCCCACAAATAATTACTTTATCTCGCTCAGATATTTCCAAACGAAATAATTTAAGACTCTTGTTACTTAATCTTTTAGGATACCCGTGTATGTCACCAGTAATATATATACTCATAAATCAAATTCCTTTCTTTATGATTCTCTTAATACACATTGAAAAATTCACTGTAAGTTTTTCATTTTAACCAATCATTTTTATAATTTTATCAAATAGCCACGTCAACCTTTGACACCTTATACTCACTTTATTGCTATTTTTTCGAAATCAAATTACTATTCTGTTGTATTTTCTCCAAATAATGTAATTCAATGTGAGTAAATGGAGCGAATATGAAAGAAAATATACTAATACCACGAAAAGTATGTCTTACAATTTCTAAAATATGTGTCCCCTACGTTTCATATCAGTCTTCACCTTTAGATAGAATGTAGAACTTGACATACCATATTTTCTCATCAGTGATTTTGCTGTTACTTTACCTTGTTCCCACAAATAGTAATCTTGTTCCCATTCTTCCGGTAATTCTTTTAATGGTCTACCAAACTTCTTGCCTCTCTTATGGGCAGCATCTATACCTTCTCTTTGCCTTTTTCTGATAGTTTCACGTTCCGTTTCTGCTAACGTTGATAACACTTCTATCAAAACGTTATTTACCATTTCCATAATTACCTTTTGAAATTTAGTATCAAACATTTCATAATCTATCAGAGTTGTTGGAAGATTAAGTATCCTGATTGTTACCCCTATCTCTCTGAAATATTCTAGATTTTCTTTAATCTCTTTTTTGTTCCTACCAAGCCTTTCCATTTCATGAACATAAAGAGTATCACCCGATCTCAATGCCTGCTTCAATGCCATATACGCAGGTCTATTAAAATCCTTCCCTGACTGCTTATCTGCATATATATCACGTTCATCCTTCACATACTGTCTTAAACTGTCTATTTGTCTGTCTAAATTTTGTTCTTTCGTGCTAACACGAATATAACCAAAAGTTTTTGGATTAACTGCTTTCATTATTTCACCTCTTTCATTACTAAATATGTCCTAAAATGTCTATCCACATTACGAGTATATCCAAAAATTATTTTTATACTTTTCAGGACACTTTTACTATTGATATATCAATGTCCTAAAAAGTACACTTTTTAGGATACTAAGAATTTGATAAATCACATTCTTGCTAATCTATTAATTGGTATCTTGATCGCCAATAATATAAAATCGTTATTACAATACTATAAACACATAAAATACCAATCTTTATATTAGCATTATCTTTGTAATTGCAAAGTATAGTAACAACCTCTTCAATCTGTTCCTCAGATTTTTTATTAGCTTCTTTTTGTATGTACTCATCTAAATTTTCTTGCTTCTTATCAAGTTGAACCTTCTCGTCTTCCAACATATATTCTTTTTGCTTAAGTTTGTTTTCAAAATGCAAGAGAATCATCTCTGTCTCTTGAATTTTCTTTTGAGCCTCTTCTTTTAGTAACAACCCCTTTTGAAACATTAAGTCGCATTCTGCAAGCATCCCTATTTTTTCGTTGAGCGATTTTATTGTTTCGCTTTGTTTTCGAATCATATTCGATTGCTCTTGCAGCACTAATTTCATTTCTTGCATCTTCGATGTATATTTCGTAAGCTTCGTATTCAAAGTCTTGTTTTCTGCCTGCAACTTTTGGTTCTCCAAAATACATAGCTTCATATTCTTGTTCGCTCCCAAGGAGTTGTGTAGTTGTTCTAAATTCATTTTCTAATGTTTCCTTATCTAAACCCGTTTTAAAAATTTCTTCAAGTCGTGAGTTTCTTACTTTATGCCCTTCTTGATCCTCAAACAGAATTGTTTTTCTGTTATCCCAGGTTGTTTTAATCCCTTCTTCATAAAGTTTTAAAACAAAATCATCTTTCGATACTGACACATTTTTAATCTGTAAAATTTTCTCATACATATCAAGCATCCATGATTCGTAATTCCTGTTGAATGCCCTTTCTACAGATTTGCATAATTTTGAACTATTACCACCTAAGCTGTTCCCTTGTCCTTTCACCGGAACTTCAAGACCTTGTTCCCTCGATAGTTCAATCAATCTATCTTTGAACCATCTTAAATCGGTACGATACCATCGCACCTTTTTCCCCGTTTGAAAATTTACAGCATTTATTACAATGTGAGCATGTTTGTGTTTTTTATCATCATGAACACATATTATTGTCTGATGGCCTTTAAAATTATCAGTTCTTTCAACCAAAAGCTTAGCATTTAAAAGTACCTGCTCGACATCTAACTTTTCTGATTCAACCGGTGACAACGAATACACCAGATGGACATACTGAACGCCGTCATGTTTTGAAAACTTATCACGCGTATATAACATTTCGAAACTTGCGGTATGTGGATTGCAGTCTATTCCATCCATCATAAAATTTTGTAATCCATCTTTTCTAGTCACATAATCTATTATTCGCTTGATTGAGGCACCACTTTTAATTGCTTTAACAATTGCCATATCTTTATCTGCTCTTTCATAATCAGTTTAAGATCATCTTGTAAGACTTCATCATTGCAATTTGCCTTTTTGGCAATTTGATTAATATTGACACCTATTTTTCTAATTTGTTCTTCTACATCGTCAAGCTCATGAATTTGGAAAATCGGTTGTTGCGTGACTAAATTAAATATATACTCTCTTTGCTTCATACCTGTTTTATTTAAATTATCTTTAAATTTTTTATACTCACAATCATCTAAACGTAAAATCACTTGGTGTTTTCTTTTTCTATTCGGCAAAATTCCTCACCTATTCTATATAATGAACACAACTTTTATGATTTTGTGCACTGACAATTTGACCGTAAAAGTCAAAATTGTCAGTGCTGCACTTGGGGGTCAAGGGGGACTGTCCCCATTGCAAGATGCAAGTGGATAGCCACTTGCCAATCTTGCAAATACCTATTCATAGGTATTTTGAGGTATCTGTCAGTTCACAACAAATTGAGAACTGGCAGATACTTCTTTTGTTATTTTGATATTGATATTCCTTGCTGTTGAATGCCAATTTAACTATTCTTGGGTATCCTTTAAAATTAAAGCCCATACGCTTGGTGCAGTCTGTTCCATTGATTCAAGAACATGGGCGTAAATATTCATCGTAACTGTAGCGCTGCTATGCCCTAATCGTTCACTGACTACTTTTATGTTTACTCCTTTTTTAAGCAACAACGTCGCATGCGTATGTCTCATACTGTGAATAGTAAAACCTTTCTTTATCCGAGCAGCTTCAAGCATTTTGTTAAAATATCTTTTCCTAAAGTTAGTTAGGTTAATCGGATTACCAAATATATTAGTGAATACCAAACCAAATTTATTCCTGTATAAATCTCCTAAAAAGTTTGCGTATTCCATTTGATATTTTTTAAAAGCTTTTATTTTTTCCCACGTAGTTTCATCCAGAAAAATTTTACGTTTAGATTTTTCACTTTTTGGTTCATCAAAAACATCTCCCTTTTCAGCCGTATCTACTAGCTGCTCTGTAACGTTAATAAATTTCCGGCTAAAATTAATGTTTTTCCATTTAAGGCCACGAACCTCACTTATCCTCATTCCTGTTGCAAGAGAGAGACTGACCAATACGTAAAATTGCTTTATGTAATAATCAGTACGTTTTACAAATTTAGGATTATCTGCTCCCCAATAAATGTAATCTCCTTTTTCGGCAACATTCAAAAACCTAATCAAATCCTCCTCATCCATTACAACAATTTCCTTCTTAGATTTTTTCTGAGGCCTTGTCCCTTCAACCGGGTTAATTTGTATTAATCTGTTTTTCACTGCAACATTGCAACATGCCTTAAAATACCGCCTGGCACAATTTACTGATTCTGCAGAAATACCTTTTTTCGTCTTACCTCCAGTAAATCTTAGTTCATTGAAAATCTCTTGAAGCTCAATACTTGTGACCTGTACAAGATTCTTCTTGCCTATCACTTCGCAAATATAACCCAACCGCACACGGTAATTTTCATATGTTTTTTGCTTGCAAGTTGGTTTCACAAAAACTTCTAACCACCTATTAACCCATTCTTCTACTGTAACGCTACGTTCAATTATTCCACCTTCAGCTAATTTCAACTTAAAAGCATCTACTTTTGCCTTTAAATCTATTTGGCGATGGGCCGTAAATGATTTCCTTTTTTTCTCCCCGCCTACACCAACGTAAGTTCCACGCCATACCCAACAAGCATTAACAGTATCATAAAAAACAGAGCCTTCACCCCAAGTGCGTCTAGCCATAATTACAAAGCCTTATACATACAACTATTGCAGAAATCATTCACCCATGTAGCAGGTATAAGAATACGATTACCTAACTGTTGTACTGGAATTTTTCCTTGTCTAATAAGATTGTACACAGCGTTTTTAGTAACCCCGCCATCAATACGTGCAACAAATTGATCTACAGTATAAAAAGTTTTAGGTAAGGATTCCTTTTCTTTCATAGTTAAATCTCCTTTCTTTTAATGAGCCAAGTGCTTATACAACTATTAACTTTAATCTAACCATCGTTCATTTAGTGCCTGTATCAAATAAGCAGTCCTGTCTTTTACTCCTCTTTGCACATCCACATACTCAACATACTTTTTTAATGTTTCCAGATTAAAGTCATGAGCAAATTGTGATTTAAAGCTTTCTGGTATTGAATTTTCTTCAAGTAAACCATATTTCTCATCAAGTTCTTGAAGTTGGTCAAGTTGGTTAGTTTTGTTGTTGTTAGTTGTTTTGTTGTTATATTTATTTATATTGCTTTTAGTTTTGTTATTCGTGAGATTCTCAAGAGAACACGTGTGGTCATCAAGAGCCCCCATGAGAATATCATCTGCATTCTCATCTTTGAGCTGCAACTCTAAAGCTTCACTGGCAGAAACATTTTTCTTAACATACTTTTTGTTAATTCTCAGTTTTGCTACTACAGATGCATTTGGCATTACATTAGCTAAAAGTGCTAAATGTTCACTTGGCTTATGCCACCTGATGTCAGCAGCTGAATTATGCTTCGTCCAATGTGTTATAAATACTATCTGTTCTTCAACATCTAGTATTACAACAAAACCGGCTCTTACCAATGCCATAAGATCCTGCATATCTGCTCTTATTTTCTGTATTATCGGATATGCATCTACTATTCCATTATCATCAGCTTCAGAGTTAAGCTGTATATATAACGCTTGTGACGATGTTGGTAATTCGATATATCTTTTGGTATTAATAAGTGCCTTATCTAGTACGAATTTTGTTCTACCCATACTGTCACCTATTGGATTTTAATAAAAGTAACTAAAATCTTAAATGCTCATGTTATTACTCCATAACTTTCACCTCGCTACCCCATATAACAAAAAAAGATGCTCCTTCACCTAAGGTGAATAAAAGCATCTCCGAAAACACGGGTTATTAAGTTGTTTTACATTATTCTACAAGAATTGATATACGTGATATCTTTCCTCTAACTTAATTTTACTAATATATTTAACTGATGTACATAAAATGCAATGAAAAAAACTTCTATTCATAGAATTTTTAGTAAAAATTTCCCATTTTGGTAAAAAGTTTTTCTCTTTTTACCAAAATTACAATCTTTACAATTCATCAACTTGCGTTTGTTGTCATAGGTGGAAGGCCAACGGCTACTACCTTGACTAAACGCAAGTTGATGATAATAACCTCTAAGTTCTGAGCCTTTTACCAAAACAGGCACACTGTATAGTTAGTCTTAATTGATATGCTCCCCCCTAGTAAACAAGTTTTTATTATTTAACTTGTCCACCTAGGGGGTAGCATATCAGAACACTGTTTTTATTCACGTTAAAAATAAAAGGCTTATCTAAAATAAAAAGAGGTTGGGGTTATTTTTTTGCAATGGTACTAAAGTAGCGTTGAATATGACTTTTAGGTTTTTCTGGAACAGTGAGTGCGACTAATCCACGCTCTACCAAAGGAGTTATATAAGTTTGAATTGCATATGAAGTAGAGGATAGTTCTAAAAACTCAGCAATTTCTTTTCTGCTACGTTGTATTTTCAAAAACTCTAAAAGAGATTTTTCATGTTTAGTCAAAGAATCAATAATAGGTTCTTTGCTTACTTCAACAGGTTCATTATACAGTACAACAGAGAAATTACCACGTCTATCCATAAACACAGGCTCTTTTAAACCGTATGAACTCATTGCTTTGCGTATTGTAGGAATTCCAGAATATCTATTTTCTGTAACATCTAAAACTTCTAATGCAGTAGCTAGTACAGGGTTTCTTGTATCCGGTTGTACTTTTCCCAATTGATCTATCTTTAATCTTCCATATATGCCACCAGGATTAATGATTTCAATTCTGTTAGGATATATGATTATTTGTATTGGCATTCCTTCAGTGTGGATGCTGTAATCTCTGTGTACAAGAGTATTGAGTATAGCTTCCCTAATAGCAGCTATAGGGTAATCTGTCCTATCTTCTCTAGCTCCTGTTGTTGGATTAATAATTGTTTTAGTCCTTATATTACGTTTGATAAATAAAATCGCTTGTTCAAGCATTTGAGAGATATTACCCTCAATTCTTTGATTATCAAGAAATCGTTCACCAAAAGGACCAGTTTCTCCAATTTCATCAGATGGTAAAGAAATAGCGGTTATACATAGTTGTGGAAAATATGCTTGGGGATATTTACAAAATAGCAAAACGGAACTTAATGTTATTTCATTATTATGAGTTATGCTCATAAGCTCATAAATATCTTCATCATCTAAATTACTCAAGTTAGGCTTTTCATTCTTTAGACGTTGAACGTATTCATCTAAAAGTACTTTATCTAAAGATTTAAAGGATGCTCTTGGAACTGTTCTCACATCATCTTGATATTTTTTTCGAAAGGCTTCATAACTGTATATCTCATATTCAGTCATAGGTTCGTCGCTATCGCCTACTCGAACATACGAACCTTTGAGCCGACCTTGTCCCAGATAATAACAAGGTCTATCGGAAATGTCTATGCCAGGTATTTCAGCAGAAACAAAAGACTTGTCATCTTTTTCTACTACTGAAAGTAATGGACGAACAACAGGATGCATCTGCTTACATTGTTCTACGATTCTCTTTTGTATATCTTGAGAATCATATATTCCACATTCATTGTAATTATTTTGTTCATCTACACCAAAAACTATGATACCCCCATCGTCTTGATTAGAAAAACTAGAAAGTGTATCATACAGTTTCTGCGGACAACCACCACGTGCTGCTTTTAATTCTATCGTTTGTGTTTCGCATTTTAAGCTTTGAATCTTGTCTAATAAGGTTAATAATTCTTCGTTTGTCATACGATTAACCTCCTTTTATTTAGATTTTACAATAAAAATTTTAGATTCTCAATAAAATTTTAGTTTTTCTTTAGATTTCTACAGTTATTTTAAATACCTTTAAGTATTTTTAGTTTCTATTTTAAATTTAGATAAAAATTTCAATAAAATTTTATATTTTTCATTTATTTTTTGTTTTAAAATATTTACCAAACTACCTTTAATCCCTAAAAATCTCTATACGTCACTTAAGTTAAAAAGAGATGACTTAAAAAGAGATTAGAACAAAACCTCTTTATTATTTCATTCCCCTTTATCCTATCGGCAAGCATAATACCTTGTGTAATTACAACAATCTATCCTAACTTTTTTATTGCCAAGAATTAAGCCTGATAAACAATAAACAAAAGAAGCTACCCTTACGGATAGCTTCTTTTGCTTTTAGAAGATAGGAGAAATGAATGTATGAAAAAGCCTGAGTAAAGGCTTTCCTGCAATTGGAGAAATTAAAACCAATTTATTTTTTTACTTGGTGCTTTT
>JBGVIJ010000028.1:0-34769 GCA_045123075.1 Phascolarctobacterium sp.
TATGGGTCCGATGCAGTTGGTGGTGTAGTAAACATTATTACAAAAAAGGCTGACAGTAATTATGGTAAAGTAAATTTAGGATTTGGTTCTAATGGTGCTAAAGACTACAATGCAATGTATTCTTTAAAAACTGGTAAAACAGGAATTACTTTATCTGCATCTAAGTACGAACAAGATTATTACAAATATAAAGATGCTGCATCAGGAGTTACCAAACGTTGGCCTGATGGATCAGAAATGGATTCTGAAAAGGTTTCAATTAAAATTAATCAAGAAATTGAACAAAATACGGATTTAGAAATTGGTTATGATTATAGTAAGTATCAAGGTTTAAGTATGGGTTCTTTGACTAATACGTATGGTGTTAGTAATGTAGAAAAAGAATCTAACAATGTTTATGCTAAATTAAATTGGCTGTTAAATGAAAATGACAATGGATATGTTCAAATTTATCATAATGAATATAAATATCACACTGTTAGAAAAGCAACTAATATTTTAGACGGTGATGTTGATGACAAAACTATTGGTATGGATTTACAACAGGCTATCAGTCTTTCCGATAATAATAAAATAGTTGCAGGTTTTTCTTGGCGTAAGTCTGATGTCTTAAATGTTTCTGATGAAGAAGACTGGAATACTGGTACCGTTACCAAACGTGGTTCTGTTTATGACGAATCCATTGAAAATACTGCTATATTTATTAATGATACATGGGAATTTCTACCTACTTGGACGTTAAATGCTGGTATTCGTTATGATGACCATAGTAAATCCGGTGACGAAACTACTTTAAGTTTAGGATTGAATAAAAAGTTTGATGATAACAGCCATGCTTATATCAACTGGGGTGAAGTTTTTAAAACTCCAACAACTGGTGATTTGTTTGCAGCAATGGGTGGCAATCCTAATTTAAAAGCAGAAACTGGGGATAGTTGGACAGTTGGATATAGTACAAAATTGAATGAAACAACTAATGTTGGTATTAGTTATTTTGAAAGTGATTTAGAAAATGCTATCGTATGGGGCGGTTCTAAAATGGAAAATGTTTCTAGGCAAAAGAAACAAGGTGTAGAATTAACTGCAACTCATGCATTAAATGATAACTTAGATTTAGAAGCATCTTACTCTTATATTAAAGTTAAAGAAAATATTGGAACTGGCTTTACCAAAGATAAAGGTTACATTCCCAACACATATAGACTTGGCGTACATTACCATGAAGGCAAGTGGGATGCCAACGTTTGGATGCGTTATGGAAGCGGAGCAGATGATACTATGACACTCATTGACGCTTCCAGTTGGGGCGGAACCAATTATTACGTAGGTGAATATGCTGACAGTAACTACTTAACTGTTGATGTAGCTGTAACTTATAAAGCAAATAAAGATTTATCATTCTATGCAAAAGGTTTCAATATATTTAATGAAGCGTATGCAGACTTCCATGGTACTACTGATGGTTCCTATATGTACCCCGCACAATCCAGACGTTTCATCGTTGGTGCTGAATACAAATTCTAAGAGTGCCTACTTAAGGCAAGCTATTTGTGCATAGCCTAATATTTACAACTTTAAAGTAAAATAAAGAAGCGGAGCGTTTGCTTCGCTTCTTTATTACACTGGGGTATAGTTACTATATCTTTTCAGAGGTAATCGTTTGTGATAAAATGCAGGCAAATAATTTGGAGAATGACTTATGAAAACTAAATGGTTTATTATTTTAGCAATGTTGCTTTCTATTTTTGGATGCAGTTGTTGTTTGGCAAGCGATATTACAAATACGAAAGGCAGTAACGTTATGAAGATTGCTCTGTGTCATTTAGAAGTTAGTTGCGGACCGCAAGAAAAGAACCTTGAAAAGATAGAACGCGCAGTAAAAATAGCTGGTGAGCATGGCGCAAGGCTTGTTGCTACGCCCGAAACTGCAGTGCAAGGTTATTACTTCCATCGTATTGATGAAGCTCGTAAATTAGAAGTTCAGCCTGCACTATACTTAGATGATTTACGCGAAGTGGTAAGGCAATACGGAATGTACCTAATGCTTGGTTGTGGTGAGTATGTAGAAGAAACAGGCTTGCATCATAACTCTTGCTTCGTCTTTGCTCCAGATGGTAGTTTGCAAAGTAGACATCGTAAAATTTACGGCGAGAAGCTTGGTTCTGAAAAATGGGCGAGCCCTGGTGATAGAATGAGCACCACGAACTGTGATGGTGTAAATGTAGGCGTTCTTGTTTGTGCAGATTCTTGGTTTGACGAAAGACCTTTAGCTTTAAAAGAACAAGGCGCAGATATCTTAATTGACATTGCTGCATGGCCTGAAACCCCTGAAACTGGAAATCCTTTACCGTCTTGGCAGAAGGTTACTAAAATTACGGGACTTCCCTTTGTGGTTTGCAACCAAACGGGCAAAACTAAATGGATGGATATGTCAATTGGGGAGAGTGTAGTAATTCAAGACGAGGTTATAAAATGCATTTACAGTGGTGAAGAAGCTGTGCTTTTCTTTGAATTTGATACTGTTTCTAAGCAAATACTCTCTGAAAAATTTGAAGTAGTGAAATTAAAAAGCTAAGTTTCTGAATAAAAAACAACAAGTAGAAATTAAAAGCATCTTTAAGATAATTTTTTGTCGAAAAGGTGCTTTTTTCTTCATAAAATTGTCACAAATCATTTCTCAAAAACACCATTCTTTGGTACAATACTATAAATGGACTTTTAATTTAGGAATTAAATCTATTAGTCATTTCAACGGACGGCAAGGAGGTAATCTCTTATGATTTATAATTATTATCCCGGCTGCACCTTATCTACAAAAGCAAAGGAACTTGATGTTGCTGCTCGCAAATGTGCAGAAGCTTTAGGCTTTCCTCTTGTAGAAATTCCTGAATGGCAATGTTGTGGCGCTGTGTATCCCATGGCGGCAGATGCCATTGCAGAAAGATTAAGTGCAGTGCGTGCGTTAGTTGCAGCAAGGGAAAATGGTGGAGTTCTTGTTACTTTATGCAGTGCTTGTCATCACGTAATTAAACGCGTTAATCACGATATGGCAAATAACAAAGAAATCCAACAAAAAGTTAATAACTATTTAGGTTTAGACGTTCCCTATACTGGCGAAACCAAAGTGCTTCATTATTTGGAAGTGCTGCGTGACGTAGTAGGCTTCGACAATTTAAAAGCTAAAGTTACTAATTCTTTAAAAGGTCGCAAGATTGCTGCTTACTATGGTTGTTTATTGCTTCGACCGGGACAAGTGATGTCCTTTGATGATGTAGAACGTCCAGTTATTTTAGAAGACTTCATTAAAGCACTTGGTGCTGAGCCTGTAATTTATGATATGCGCAATGAATGTTGCGCAGGTTATATGGCTGTAACTGATAAATATAGCTGTCAACAAATGGTTGGCGAAATTCAAGGCAGTGCTGCTAACGCAGGTGCTGGTGAATTTATTACTGCTTGCCCTCTGTGTGCTTATAACCTTGTAGCAAACGCAGGTAATGATAAACTTCCTGTAAGCTACTTTACCGAAGTATTAGCAGAAGCTTTGGGTTTAAACGAAGGAGGTGCTGATTGATGGTTATCTCTGAAAAAGAAAAAGCAGAAATGTTACTTCAATTGGCAGGTACTAACGTAACCCTTTGCATTCAATGCGGTCGTTGCAGTGCAAATTGTCCTATGGCTTGGAAAATGGACTTGATGCCTCACCGTATGGTTTATGAACTTCTTAACGGCAATGCTGATGCTTTGTTAAATGCAAATTCTGCATGGAAATGTATGTCCTGCTTTAGCTGTGCTGAGCGTTGTCCTAAAGGTGTAAGCCCTGCGTCCATTATGGAAGCAGTACGCTTAACTGCCATTCGTGCTCAAGGTGGTAATAAAATTAATCCAATCGAGCTTGAAAATTACGATGAAAATATGCCGCAACAAGCACTTGTGGCTGCATTTAGAAAATATAACAAGTAGGAGGGAATCACGTGCAAAAAATTGGTGTATTTGTTTGCTGGTGCGGTAGTAATATTGCCGGCACCGTTGACGTGGCTGCAGTTGTGGAAGCTGTAAAGCAAATTCCCGACGTTGCCTACGCTGTTGATTATAAGTATATGTGCTCCGAAGAAGGCCAAAAGCTGATTAAAGACGCTGTTGCAGAATACGGCTTGGATAGATTAGTTGTTTGTTCCTGCTCTCCGCGAATGCATGAAGCTACTTTCAGAAAATGTGCTGAAAGTATTGGCATTAACCCTTATATGGTTGAAATCGCTAATATCCGTGAGCAATGCTCCTGGGTATTAAAAGATAAAGCCATCGCTACTGAAAAAGCTATTCAATTAACTAAGGCTGCCATTGCTAAGGTTCGTTTTAACGACCCGTTACATCCTGGTCAAAGCCAAGTTGTAAAACGTGCTTTGGTAATTGGTGGTGGCATTGCAGGTATCCAAACTGCTTTGGACATTGCAGAAGCTGGTTACAAGGTTGATATTTTAGAAAAAGAACCTACCATTGGCGGTAAGATGGCACAAATCGACAAAACCTTCCCGACTTTGGATTGCTCTGCCTGCATCTTGACTCCTAAAATGGTAGATGCTGCTTGCCACGAAAATATTACCATTCACACTTACAGTGAACTGGAAGCAGTAAGCGGTTACGTTGGTAATTTTGATGTTACCATTCGTAAAAAAGCCCGTAGCGTTAAAGCTGATATCTGCAGTGGCTGTGGTATTTGTACTGAAAAATGTCCTGCTCGCAAAACTCCCAGTGAATTTGATGAAGGCCTGCGTAATAGGGGAGCAATCTACATTCCCTTTGCCCAAGCTATTCCTAAAGTTCCTGTAATTGATCGTGAAAACTGCTTGAAGTTTAAAACTGGCAAATGTGGCGTTTGCTCCATCGTTTGTCCTAACGGTGCAATCGATTACACCCAAGAAGATGAACTCTTAACCGAAAAGTATGGTGCAATCGTTCTTGCTACTGGTTTTGAATTGATTGACTTAGATAAATATGGTGAACTTGGTTACGGTCGCAGCAAAAACGTTATTACTTCTATGCAATTGGAACGTTTAACTAATGCTGCAGGTCCTACTGAAGGTCATCTTGTTTGCCCTGAAACAGGTAAAGAACCTAAGAGTGTAGTAATAGTATCCTGTGTAGGTAGCCGTGATACTACTGAACGCGGCAAAACCTACTGCTCTAAAGTTTGCTGTATGTATAACGCTAAACACGCAATGTACATTCGCGAAAAATATCCTAATGTAGATGTTACTGTATTCTACATTGACGTGCGTACTCCTGGCAAAGGCTTTGACGAATTCCAACGCAGAGCTGTTGAAGAATACGGCGTACATTATGTACGTGGTCAAGTGGGTAAAGTGCTTGCAGATAAAGATGGTAATTTGACTGTTTTCGCCAGCGATTTGAACAGCGGTAAGCATTTGATGCTCAACCCTGATTTGGTAGTTCTTGCTTGTGCCGTGAAACCTGCTGAAGATGCACGTAAACTGGCTTCCATGCTTACTGCAAGTATTGATACTAATGACTTCTACGTTGAAGCTCATCCTAAACTTCGTCCTGTAGAAAGTCCTACTGCCGGCATTTTCCTTTCCGGTATGTGCCAAGGTCCTAAGGATATTCCTGAAACCGTTTCTCAAGCTGGTGCTGCTGCAGCAAAAGTTATTGGCCTTTTAGCTAAAGATAAGCTGATGACCAATCCCTGCACTGCTAAATGCAATGAACGTATTTGCAGCGGTTGCTTGACTTGTACCAACGTATGTCCTTATGGCGCAATTAGTGGTGTAGAAAAAGAAGTTATTACTTTGAATGGCACTCGTGAAAAACGAGTTGTTGCCGTTGTAAATGAAGCTTTGTGCCAAGGCTGTGGTGCTTGCACCGTAGCTTGTCCTTCTGCAAGTATGGATTTACAAGGCTTTACCAATAAACAAATTTTGGCAGAGGTGGATGCATTATGTTAAAAGACACTGCTAAATTTGAACCGAAGATTGTTGCTTTCTGCTGTAACTGGTGCAGCTACGCAGGGGCTGATGGGGCAGGCACTGCTCGTAAGAACTATCCTGCTAACGTAAAGATTATTAAAGTTCCCTGTTCTTGCAGGGTAAATCCTATGTTTATTCTGCGTGCTTTCCAACGCGGTGCTGACGGTGTTATCCTTTGTGGCTGTCATCCCGGTGATTGCCACTATAGCACTGGTAACTATTACACTCGTCGTAGAATGGCGCTTTTAATGAGCATGTTGAACTTTATGGGCGTCGCAGAAAACCGTTTCCGCGTGGAATGGGTGTCTGCTGCTGAAGGTGCAAAATTTGCTGACGTTATGAATGATTTTGTAGCACAAATTACTGCACTGGGAGAAAATGTGAAGTTGAGGGATTTACGATGCAAAAAATAGCAGAACTTATGCAAGCTAAAGCAATTGAGCTTTTACAAAATGGTAAAGCAGAAAAAGTTCTTGCTTGGCGTGCAGGTGAATTCTTTTATGATAATGCTCCTGCTGCTTTTGAAAGCGTAGAAGCTTGCAAAGAAATTGTTTACAACGAGTTTTGCCCTGCTAATTTGGCAAAATACTTGATTGAAACTACTAAACAACAAAAGAAAACTGTAGTATTCTTAAAACCTTGTGATACTTACGGCGTAAACCAACTTTTAAAAGATAATCGTATTAAACATGAATATTTCTATGCAGTTGGTACTCCTTGTAGTGGTATGCTTGATGAAAAGAAAATCAAAGCATTGGGTGCTAAAGGTATTACCAAAGTTTCCTGCGAGGGCGATAAAGTTATCGTAGAAACTGTTTACGGTACCAAAGAATATGCTAAAGTTGACGTACTCTTGAACAAATGCATTATGTGCAAGGGTAACGAATATAAAATTGCTGATGAAGAATTGGGAGAAAAATTAGAAGTTCCCAAATTCGACGGTGATAAATTCGCAGCAGTAAAAGTTATTGAAGCAATGAGCGCGGAAGAACGCTTTGCTTTCTGGCAAGAAGAACTTAGCAAATGCATTCGTTGCAATGCTTGTCGTGATATTTGCCCTGCTTGTAGCTGTGAACAATGTATCTTTGATAATCAAGAAGCTCCTGTTGCGGGCAAGGCTGCAGCTGACGATGTAGAAGAACAACTCTTCCATCTGATTAGAGCTTATCACGTAGCAGGTCGTTGTGTTGGTTGTGGAGAATGTGCTCGTGTTTGCCCTCAAGGCGTTAAACTTGGCTTGCTTAATTTAAAATTCATGAAAGATATCAACGAATTCTATGGTGCTTACCAAGCTGGTGACGATGCTACAACTCCGTCTCCCTTGGTAAGTTATAAAGATTGTGATCCTGAAGCTTATGAAGCAGTTAAAAGGAGGGGTTAAGATGTTAAAAATCAATATTGATAATCTGCCCAAACTTTTGGCTGCGCTGAATGAAGTAGGGGAATTACACGTTCCTTGCGAAAATAAAGCCGGTAAAGTGGATTTTGCTAAGTGGAATTTAGAAAAAAGACCTCGATTTGATGTCACTCTAACTTCAAAATCAGCTAAAGATTTGTTTTTTCCGCAAGTTGAAGACTTGCTCACCTTTAAAACTGAAGGTAAAAACCTTTCTATCGAACAAATTATGCCCTCTGACAAGCAAGTTATCTTGATGGGCGTTCGTGCTTGCGACATCCGTAGCTTTGAATTATTAGACAAAGTATTTTTAAAAGACCCTGTAGATTCTTACTACAAAGCTCGCCGTGAAAACACTTTGCTTATTGGTATGGCTTGCTCTGAACCTGAAGAAACTTGCTTCTGCAGTAGCTTCGGTATTGACGCAACCTCTCCTAATGGCGACGTAACCACTTGGATTGTAGGCGAGACTTTATATTGGCAACCTGTTAGTGAAAAAGGTGAAGCTTTAACTGAAAAAGTAGCAAATCTTCTTGAAGAAGCAGACGATGTTCAAGTTAAAGAACAACAAACTGCAACTAAAGAAGTGCTTGGAAAAATGCCTTTAGCTAATTTCAAGGTAGCAGATAAAATTACTGAAAGCGAACTGAAAACTTTTAATAGTAAAGTTTGGGAAGAAGCATCTGCAGGCTGCTTGTCTTGCTGCACTTGCACTTATGTTTGTCCTACCTGCCATTGCTACGACATTCGTGACTATGCTGTTAGCGATAACCATACTGAACGTTATCGTTGCTGGGATAGCTGCATGGCAAATGACTTTACTAAAATGGCTCACGGTAATCCCCGTAAAACCAAAGTTGAACGCTTCCGTCAAAGATATATGCATAAGCTGGTCTACTTCCCCAATAATAATGAAGGTGACTTTGCTTGCGTAGGTTGCGGTCGTTGCCTGCAAAAATGTCCTGTAAATATTAACATTGTAAAAGTAGCGAAAGCATTGGAGGTGAGTGAAGATGTGTAATTGTGGCGGTCATCACCACGATACCTTGATTCCCCAAGTGGGCGTAATTACTGACATCTGCACTGAAACCGCTGATGTAAAAACTTTTAGAGTAGAAAAGATTGGTGGCGGCAAATTGTTCGAGCACATGCCCGGTCAATGTGCAATCCTTTCCGTTCCCGGTAAAGGCGAAGCAATCTTTTCCATCACTTCTTCACCGACTAACGAAAAATATATGGAATTCAGTATCAAACGTTGTGGTTCTATTACTGATTTCCTCCATTTTGAAGTAGAAGTTGGTCAACAAATTGCAGTGCGTGGTCCTTACGGTAACCATTTCCCTGTGGAAGATGCTTTGAAAGGTAAAGATATTCTCTTTATCGCAGGTGGCATTGGCCTTGCTCCCATGCGTAGTGTAATTAACTATATGCTTGATAAACGTGCTGACTACGGTAGCATTGATATCGTTTATGGTGCTCGCAGTGTTGAAGACTTTGTTCGCTACAATGAACTGAGCGAAGTTTGGCCTGCTCAACCTGATACTCGCGTTCACTTAACTATTGATAGACCTCAAGAAAACTGGCAAGGCAATGTTGGTTTTGTTCCTGCTTTCTTGAAAGATTTAGAGTTCACTCCTGACAAAACTGTTTTATTGTGTGGCCCGCCGATTATGATTAAACTCTGTTTAGCAGCTTTAATTGAAATGGGCTTTAGCAAAGAACAAGTTTATACCACATTGGAATTGAAGATGAAATGTGGTGTTGGTAAGTGTGGACGTTGTAATATTGGTGGCAAGTACGTTTGCAAGGATGGTCCGGTATTTACTTGTGACCAATTAGACGAAATGCCCGATGAGTATTAAAATTTGCGATAATTGCTTTATACTACGTTGGTGAAAAATTTGCTCCTTAAATATACTTTAGTATTATTTCAGTCGCAAATTGTTTCATCCGCCTTGTCTAAAGACAATTCTTACAAATTTTTAAAGGAGATTGTATAAATGGAACAAATGGTAACTGTATATTTGCTCGGTAAAGAATATTCCGTACCT
The DNA here is from genome assembly GCA_045123075.1 of Phascolarctobacterium sp. Lineage (GTDB taxonomy): Bacteria > Bacillota > Negativicutes > Acidaminococcales > Acidaminococcaceae > JAHHUH01. The sequence continues at coordinate 9,432 of JBGVIJ010000028.1, forward strand.
GCTACTTTGACCATTATGGATGCTATGGAATACGCTGGCTTTAAGCTGGTGCGTGGTTGTGGCTGCCGTAGCGGTTTCTGTGGTGCATGTGCGGTAATCTATAGAATCAAAGGCTCTACTGAATTGAAGGTTGTGCTTTCCTGCCAAACTAAGGTAGAAGAGGGTATGTGCGTTGGTAAAATCGATTCCTTCCCTGTAAATAAACGCACCTTCAATATCGAAGAAATTAAAGCTTCTGACAATATTGTTGGTCAGCTTTATCCGGAAATCTTTAGCTGCATTGGCTGCAATGCTTGCACTAAAGGTTGTCCCCAAGGTTTGAGCGTTATGCAATACATTGCTTATGCTCAACGTGGTGAATATGAAAAAGCAGCTCACGCTTCCTTTGACTGCGTAAGCTGCAATATCTGCGCATCACGTTGTCCTGCCCAAATCAGCCATAGTGCTGTAGGTTTACTTTGCCGTCGCTTAACTGGTAAATATATCCAACCTAAATGCGAACACTTGGCAGATCGCGTTGCAGAAATTGAAAACGGTGACTACGTTAAAATTCTTGAAAAACTTAAAAACACTCCCCTTGATGAACTCAAGGATATGTATAACAAACGCGAGATTGAAAAGTAAGGAGGGCAAGTTATGAGCGCATTTACTGAAGATATGTTGAAATCCATGGCTAATGTAGAACGTACTCGTACAGCCCGCCTGAACAGTACTGTGGAACGTTTTAGTGCAGAAGAAAAAGAAGCTTTGCTCCAAGCCTTCCATCCTGACTACAGCACCAAAGGCTTTAAAGTTTTGGAAGTTGGCCCCAATAAAGGCGAAAAAGCTCCTGTTGAATTAGCACAACTTTTAGAAGGCAAAAGCCGTTTAGAAGGTGTTAATGTAGATTTGAATCGTGTTGACTATGATGTAGATGTTTTGGTAATTGGCGGGGGCGGTGCAGGTGCTGCAGCTGCTATTGAAGCTAAACGTGCTGGCGCAAATGTTCTCGTTGTAACTAAATTACGTATGGGCGATGCTAACACCATGATGGCAGAAGGCGGTATCCAAGGTGCAGATAAAGCTAACGATTCCCCGGCTATCCATTACCTTGACGCACTTGGTGGCGGTCACTACAAAAACATTCCCGAACTTTTGGAAAAACTCGTTACAGAAGGCCCTCTTGCTATTGATTGGCTTGATAAAATGGGCGTTATGTTCGATAAAGAAGCAGACGGTACCATGGTTACTACTCACGGCGGCGGTACCTCCCGTAAAAGAATGCACGCTTGCGCTGACTACACCGGTGCAGAAATTATGCGCGTTCTTCGTGACGAAGTACAAAACTGTGGCGTAGACATTTTGGAATTTGCTCCGGCAATTGAACTCCTCCTTGATGAAGAAGGCAAATGTGCAGGCGCAGTTCTCCTTGATTATGATAGCAACGAACACATTGTAGTTCGTGCTAAAACCGTAATCATGGCAACCGGCGGTGCAGGTCGCTTGCATTACCAAGGTTTCCCGACTTCTAATCACTACGGTGCAACTGCTGACGGTTTGGTTATGGCTTACCGTGCAGGCGCTCACTTGATTTATGAAGATGCTATCCAATACCATCCCACCGGTGTAGCTTATCCTGCACAAATCTACGGTGCATTGGTAACTGAAAAAGTTCGTTCTTTGGGCGCTCAATTAGTAAATAGCGAAGGCGAAGCTTTCATGCATCCGTTGGAAACTCGTGATGTTTCCGCAGCTTCCATCATTCGTGAATGTACTGCTCGTGGTAAAGGCGTTAAAGCTTTGGACGGCGTAGCTCTTTGGCTTGATACCCCGATGATTGAAATTATCCACGGTGAAGGTACCATTGCAAAACGTTTGCCCGGTATGCTTCGTATGTATAAAAAATTCGGTATTGACCTGCGTAAAGAACCTATCCTGATTTATCCCACCTTGCATTATCAAAATGGTGGTATCCTGATTGATGAAAACGCAGAAACTAAAATCAGTGGTTTGTATGTAGCTGGTGAAGCAGTTGGTGGTATTCATGGTACTAACCGCTTGATGGGTAACAGTTTACTTGATATAATCGTATTTGGACGTATTGCTGGTATCAAAGCTGCTGAAAAAGCTAAGACTGTTGAACTTTGCAAGCTTTCCTTGCAACACGTTGCTGATTATGCAAATGAACTTTCTGAAGCTGGCATCAACTCTGATGTTGCTTCTCCGAAACTTTTGCCCGTTTATACTCACGGTCGTAAAGCAAGATAATACTAAATATTTAAAGGTCGGAAGATTTCTTCCGACCTTTATTTAAAATACAAGCGGCAGATTGGGGGCACCACCTTATGTCGCTATACAAAACTATGCTGAAAAATGAAAGGAGATTTTCGTAATGAAAATGAAAACAGCATTGACCATTGCAGGAAGTGACTGCAGTGGAGGCGCCGGTATTCAAGCTGATATTAAAGCAATGACAATGAATGGTGTTTACGCAATGAGTGCTATTACTGCTCTAACAGCGCAAAACACAACCGGTGTCCGAGCGATTCAGGAATCTACACCTGAATTTTTACAACAACAAATTGACGCCATCTTTGAAGATATTTTCCCTGATGCTGTCAAAATTGGTATGGTAGCTTCAAGTGAGCTCATCTGTGTCATTGCAGACAGGTTAAAAAATTACAAAGCAACTAATATCGTTGTTGATCCTGTTATGGTAGCAACTAGTGGTTCTTCTTTGATGAAAACTGATGCAGTTCAAACCCTCATCGAAGAACTGTTACCATTAGCTACGGTTGTTACACCTAACATTCCTGAAGCAGAAATTCTTTCAGGCTTAACCATTGAAACCAAAGAAGATATGGAGAAGGCTGCAAAGTTAATAGGGGACACCTATAAATGTTCTGTTCTGCTTAAAGGTGGACATAGCATAAATGATGCAAATGATTTATTATATTCCGCTGGTGAAATGAATTGGTTTGAAGGCAAACGCATTGATAACCCAAACACTCATGGAACTGGCTGTACTTTATCCAGCGCCATCGCTTCTAATCTTGCTAAAGGCTTAACTTTAGCAGAGGCAGTTAGAAGAGCAAAAGACTATATTTCTGAAGCACTTGCCGCTCAACTTGATTTAGGCAAAGGCTCTGGACCTATGCAACATAATTTTGGACTTACTACTCGTTACGCTGAATATTGCTCTAACTAAAACATATTTTTCTGTAACCGTAGTCTCAAAATTGACAAAGACTGCTCCTATTGTTAAGATTTAGTTATAAAATAGGGGGACGGTTATGGAAACCATTGTTGTTAAGATAAAAGGATTGCGTAGTGCAGCATGCGTAAGTAGCATCGAACACAAATTACAACAGCTTGAATATGTTGAAGCTGTTCATGTTGATTTCGTTACTAGCGAAGCGCTGATACGCTCCTTTAGAAAATTAGATATAGAGCAAATTCAAAAGGTAGTAGAAGAAAACGGTTACTCCTTAGAAATTTCAGAGAAAGCTTCCAATTTTAGAAGGGAACGTCCTAAAAAGGATAATACCCTTTTATTTTCAGGAGTAGTCTTCTTTTTACTGTTATTTATAGAAATTGCAATGTATTTCTTAAAATATGAGCTTTCTTTGGATTTAGTAAAAGTTGCTGCTGGAGCAGAAATGTTCTTGGTAATTGCGGCACTTCTTCTTGCAAGAAAGTATATTGCTTTTGGCATTAGGCAACTTTCTTCTGATATTCCTTCCATGGATTCACTTCTTGCTGTAAGTAGCTTATTAGCAATAGTTTACAGCGGTTATCAAGCAATTGGTGTACTGCAAGGCTACGCCAGTGAATACGATTTATATTGTGCTGCTGTGAGCGGAGCCATCTTCTTTGCTTTGTATGGTAAAGGTAATTCTCAAAAGGCAGAGCAGCTTTTTACAAGTTCTAAGCCTGAAAGCTTTAAGCTTCCCAAAGCGACACTGCTTGTAAATGATTTAGAGCATGTCATTTCCGGCAATCATCTTATTTCAGGCGATACCATCATCGTTAGAGAGGGAAGTGTTATTCCTGCAGACGGTCTTGTTCTGGACGGTTACGCAGAAGTTGACGAGGCGGAAGTAAGTGGTTCATCAGCATTGACGTCCAAGGGAAAAGGTAAAGAAGTTTTTGCAGAAACTATCGTGAAAAGCGGAAGTCTTAAAATAAAAGTAACAGCTACCGGCAAAAATGTAAAAGCTGTTCAATTATGGCGTTTGGCTAAGCAATATGCCAATGAGCCTAAGAGTATGCAAAGACTCCGTCATACTGATAAGATTGCTGCCATCTTTTTGCCTTTAATCACTAGTATCAGTGTCATTGCAGGTTTAAGCTGGTATTTTTATACCGGTGATGCTCATTTAGGATTCAAGATTCTCATTTCCGTAATGCTTGGTGCTTATCCTTGCGCTATGGGTTATATTCATAGTAGTGCTTTACTTTCCATAACCAAGCTTGCCAACACACAAGGAATCATTTTTAAGAACCCTGCTGTTTTAGAACATCTCCATAAAATTACCATGGGGATTTTCTCTAAACAAGACGCTTCTGTTGCCAATAGAATGGATTTAGTACAGTTGACTGCTCTTGGGTTATATGTAGAAAATGCGTTGCCTGACTTCCTGCCTGACGGTAGAGTACGTGCGGTGGTAGACTTGGAGCCTAAAGAAAAGGCAGAGCTTATCCGTAGTTTACGTTGGGGTGGGGAACGCACCTTAGTTTATGGTAATAAAATTAGCGATATGCCTTTACTTGCTAGTGGTGATGTGGGCGTAGCTGTTCAAAACAGTGCAGCAGAGCAATTTGCGCATATTTCCCTTCCGCAAGATGAACCTAAATTTATCTTAATAGCTTTGGAAATTAGCAAAAAGCTTTCCAAAATTTATAAACGCAATTCAATACTTTCATTAACTTTTAACTTGCTCTCCTTACCAATTGCAATTGGTGTTTGGTACGCTTTTGGTGGTTTACTTTTAGAACCTTTGCTTTTAGCAGGAGTAATGCTTTTAGGTGGCGTTAGTGTCATTGTAAGTAGCAAGTTTATCTAAAAAATAACACTCTCACTTTGGAAAAGGTGGGAGTGTTTTTACGTTCTTTAAAAAATTTATTACTACTTATTTTTAACACAGTTTTTTCAGAAAAATAGTGCCTGTGCGTTTGTCATACTACTACTCATAGTGTATAATATAATATAGAGTATTTGTGCGGACTCGTGATTATAATTTATGTATAAATTTTGTACGGAAATAAAAGAAATGAGGAGGTGTATTTTTTTTGGGAAAAATACAAAATAAAGTACAAATTATTCCCTTAGGAGGCTTAGGGGAAATTGGTAAAAATATGACTGTTTTTCGCTACGGCGACGACATCATTCTTATAGATGCGGGTTTGATGTTCCCTGAAGACGATATGTTGGGCATTGACCTTGTAATTCCTGATATCTCTTACTTGTTGGAAAACAAAGACAAAGTAAAAGCAATCTTTTTGACTCACGGACATGAAGACCATATTGGTGCGTTACCTTATGTCCTGAAACAATTGGAAGTACCTGTTTACGGTACCGCACTTACTCTGGGAATTTTACAAGGTCGTTTGCGTGAAAACGGTGTTAGCGACGAAAACCTAATCACCATAAAACCGGGAGATAGAATTGGTGCAGGTACTTTCAATTTAGAATTCATCCGCGTAAACCATAGTATTCCTGACGCTGTATCCATTGTTATTAAAACTCCCATTGGTACCATTATTCATACCGGTGACTTTAAATTTGACCAAACCCCCGTTGATGGCCAAGTTACCCAATTCAATAAGTTCGCTGAATTTGGTGATGCAGGCGTGCTTGCGCTTTTGGCAGATAGTACTAATGCAGAACGCCCCGGCTTTACTCAAAGCGAAAAAATGGTTGGTCAAACTTTTGATGATGAATTCCGTTACGCACGCAACCGTATTATCGTAGCAACTTTCTCTTCCAACGTACACCGCATCCAACAAGTTGTGGACAGTGCAGTGAAGTATAAACGCAAGGTTGCTGTAATTGGTCGTAGCATGATTAACGTAGTTAATATTGCTATGGAACTTGGCTATCTCAATATTCCTGATGGCGTACTGATTGACATTGACGAAACCAGCAATTACACTGCTGACCAAATTGTAATCATCACCACTGGTAGCCAAGGGGAACCTATGAGTGCTTTGACTCGCATGGCAATGAACGACCATAAAAAAGTTGGCATTATGCCAGGTGATACAGTAATTATTTCTGCTACACCAATTCCCGGTAACGAAAAGCTTGTATCTCGTACCATTAACCATCTTTACAAGTTGGGTGCAGATGTCATTTACGAAAAATCTAATGGCGTACACGTTTCAGGTCACGCTAGCCAAGAAGAAATTAAATTGATGCACAATTTGGTGCGTCCTAAATATTTTATCCCCGTTCATGGTGAATACCGTCACCTTATCAAACACGCAAACATTGCTAAAGATTTGGGAATGCCTAAAGAAAATATTGTAATTGCCGAAAACGGTAGCGTGATTGAATTGTCCAAGGATGGCATCAATGTAGCAGGCAAGATTCAATCCGGTAAAGTGCTTGTTGACGGTTTAGGAGTGGGTGACGTTGGTAACATTGTTCTCCGCGACCGTCGTCTGCTTTCTCAAGACGGTATCATGATTGTGGTTGTGACCATTGACCACGAAACCTATCAAGTAGTGAGCGGTCCTGACATCGTATCCAGAGGCTTCGTATATGTTCGTGAAGCAGAGGACTTGATGGAAGAAGCTCGTGAAAAAGTATTATCTGCTCTTGACCGTTGCGAAGCTAACGGCGTAACTGAATGGAGCATGATTAAATCTGCTATTCGTGATTCCTTAGGACGCTTCTTGTATGAAAGAACACGTCGTCGTCCGATGATTTTACCCATCATCATGGAAATCTAAAAATTTGGAGTGCTAAATTTGCAAAAGAAAACCCAGAAACCTGCAAAAAAGAATAATGGTTTAAGACGTTTGCTTGGTATTTTCTTGATGCTTAATGCAACTACCCTTGCTTACGCTTGCATAAAGAAACCTACAGAAGGTACTCTTGCCGTAATTGCACAATTTTTGAATAATTACTTAGGCAATTTCGCTATTATCGTACCGGTTATCTTATTCTTATTAGGTTTCGCAATTTTCTATTATGCAAGATTAAGCACTGTTAAAAAAGAGATTAAAGCAGAAGTAAAAACTACTCTTCCTAAAACCAAAACTACTACTGAAGCTAAACCTAAAGTAAAGACTAAAACCTTTACTGTTCCTGAAGTAAAAGCTGAACCTGAAAAAGTTCAACGTAGTGTTTATGACCAAGAAGAGTTCCAAGAATTTACTGAAGGTATCCGTAAAAAAAGTACCATCCGTAAAATTTTGAACTATAACAATTCCGGTGCTTATAACAATACACAGGTTAAAGAAGAAATTCATAAAGACCCTGTGCAAGTTCCTGAATGGCAGGAAGAAAAACAATCTGTAGTCTTACGTCCCATCATCAATTACGATAATGGTGCTAAACCTAAGATCATGATTAAAGATGATGTTGTGGAAGAAGTTACTCCTGTAGTTAAAGAGGAACCTCGCAAATCCATCATTATCAATAATTACGCTAAAAAAGATAGAGTAGAAGAACCTGCTCCTGAAATTGAAGAAGAACATCCTAAAATTACTATCATTGATAGCGCAGATAATGTTCAATCTGCAAGTCAAGGTAAGCTCTTTAGTGAAGATACCATTAAAAAATCTTCCTACCAACTGCCTCCCTTGCAAATCTTAGATAAACCTGTAGTAACTGACCCTATTTCCTACGAAGCTGACATTATGCGCCAATGTTCTGTTTTAGAACAAACCTTGGCAGACTTCAAAGTACGTGCTAAGGTTATCGCAGTAACCCGCGGACCTTCCGTTACTCGTTTTGAGCTGGAACCTGCTGCCGGTGTAAAAGTAAGTTCTGTAGTGAATTTGGCTGATGATATAGCATTGAAGCTTGCTGCTCCCGGTGTACGTATTGAAGCACCTATTCCGGGCAAAGCTGCTATCGGTATCGAAGTTCCCAATATTAAAAATGATCCTGTAAACTTCCGTGAAGTTGTTGATAATGATGTGGTACGTGGTCAAGAATCCAAGCTGTGCATCGGTCTAGGTAAGGATATTAGCGGTAATATTATTCCTGCTGATTTATCCAAGATGCCTCACTTGCTTGTAGCAGGTTCTACCGGTTCCGGTAAATCTGTTTGTATTAACACCATTATCGCAGGTCTTTTATACAAAGCTCATCCTGATGATGTAAAACTCATCTTAGTAGATCCTAAAGTAGTAGAATTATCTAACTACAATGGTATTCCTCACTTGCTGGTTCCTGTTGTAACCGATGCTAAAAAAGCAGCTTCCGCACTTCATTGGGCAGTTGCTGAAATGGAAAGACGTTATAAAGCTTTTGCAGATAATCATGTACGTGAAATTAAAAGCTATAATGAGCAAGCAATTGAAAAAATGCCTTACATCGTAATCATCATCGACGAATTATCTGACTTGATGATGGTTGCAAAGGTTGACGTAGAAGATGCCATCTTGCGTTTGGCTCAAAAGGCTCGTGCTGCAGGCATTCATCTTATCCTTGCAACCCAAAGACCTTCTGTTGATGTAATTACCGGTATTGTAAAAGCAAATATTCCTTCCAGAATTGCTTTTGCAGTATCTTCTCAAACTGACTCTCGTACCATCCTTGATATGGGCGGTGCAGAAAAACTTTTGGGTAAAGGCGATATGCTCTTTTATCCCATCGGTTATAACAAACCTGTTCGTGTTCAAGGCGCCTTCGTTAGTGACGGCGAGCTGAACAGAATTGTTGACTTTATCGTAAAACAATCTATTCCTGTAGAATACAAGGAAGAAGTAACTACCCAAGTTTTGGAATGTGATGCCAAAGAGAACGCTGCTACCGATGACGGGACTGGTCAAATGGTAGATGACGAACTTTTTGAAGATGCATTACGTCTTGTTCTTGATATGGGACAAGCTTCCTCATCCATGCTGCAACGACGTTTCCGAATTGGTTACACTCGTGCTGCACGCTTGGTTGATACCATGGAAGAGCTTGGTATTGTAGGTCAATCTGTAGGTAGCAAACCTAGAGAAGTAATTTTAAGTAGACAAGAAATAGAAGATAGATTTTTAAGCAAAGAGTAAGGGGGATATAAAATGGATAGTGTAGGTAAAATATTATACGAAGCGAGAGCAGCTAAAGGTATAACCCTTCTCGATGCAGAAAAAGCTACTAGCATCCGTGCATCTTACTTGGATGCTTTGGAACAAGATGATTATGCGAGAATGCCGGAAGAAGTTTTTATCAAAGGTATCATTCGCAATTATGGCAACTATTTAGGCTTAAATGGTCCTGAATTGGTTGATATGTATAAAGCTCAAAAATTTGGTACTGTTGTTGAAAATGTTAAGAGCAAAGGTATTCGTGAAGTGCAAAATGTAAGAATGAATATCTCTCTTAAACAACATAGAAGTGCCGGTAGCGGTGTTAATGCTTATGCAGGACCGGATAATAAAAAAAATATTGCCAAACAAATATTGGCAGGTGCATTGGGTGTTGTAGTTCTTGTAGTTGGCTATTTTGCTGTACCTAAAGCGATGGAGCTCTTACACTCTGATAAAGAAACTACTCCGGTAGCTGTTGCAGTAGTTCCTGCTTCTGAAAAAAATAAACAGGAAGTAGCAACAGTTGTACCTGCAGTAGAAAAAGTAAAGGTAGAAATGACTGCTTACGGTGACTGCTGGTTGGAAGTTAAAGCTGACGGCAAGGATATTTTTGAAGGTATGTTGCAAACAAAAGATACCAAAACTTTTGAAGCTGATGAAAAACTTGTTGTTAAATATGGTAATGTTGGTGTTATTGAAGTAAAGGTTAATGGTGTGCCTGTAAGCATGCAAGGCGAACAAGGCGTTGCTATTAAAACCTACACTAAATAAATTCGGAGATAGCTTATGAAAAAGTTTTTACCGATTTCTAAAGAAGAAATCGTTGAACGTGGTTGGGACCAAATAGACTTCTTATTTGTCAGTGGTGATGCTTATGTAGACCATCCTTCCTTTGGGCCTGCAGTAATTTGTAGGGTATTGGAAGCTCAAGGCTACAGAGTTGCTTTGTTGTGCCAACCCGATTGGACTAAACCATATAACTTTGGCGTACTTGGTAAACCTCGCTTAGGTGTAATGATTTCCGGTGGTAACTTAGATTCCATGCTGTGCCATTATACTGCAGCTAAGAAACCTCGCACCACCGATAAATACACTCCCGGTGGTGAAATGGGTAAGCGCCCTGACCATGCTACTATGGTTTATGCTCAACAAGTTAAAAAGTTGTGGCCCGATATGCCCGTAATCATTGGTGGTATTGAAGCAAGCTTGCGTCGCTTCGTACATTTCGATTATTGGGAAAATAAACTGCTTCCCTCCATTCTGGAAAGCAGTGGTGCAGATTTACTTGTTTATGGCATGGGTGAGAAGCAAGTCGTTGAAATTGCCGATTATTTAGCTGGCGGTGCTTCCTTAGAAGATATGCACTACATTCGTGGTACTGCGTACTGCTCTAAAACTCTGCCGGAACTTTCTAAAGAAGAAATTGTTGAACTTCCTTCTTTAGCTGAAATCAAAAATGATAAAGCACTTTTTGCTAAAGCCTACAATTTGCAAAGTAAGGAACAAGATCCTTTCTATGGCAAGACTGTAGTACAAAAAGGCGTTAAGAAATATATCATCCAAAATCCTTCAACCTTCCCCTTGGAACAAGAGGAAATGGATGCCATTTATGATTTAGATTATATGCGCGACTGTCATCCATCTTATAAAGCTTATGGTGGTATTGCTGCATTAGAAGAAGTACAATTTAGTATTGTAAGTTGTCGTGGTTGCTTTGGTAGTTGTTCCTTCTGTGCAATCCATGCTCATCAAGGGCGAATTATCCAAGCTCGCAGTCACGAATCTATTTTGCGTGAAGCAAAGATTATTTCTCAGCTTCCCGGTTTCAAAGGATATATTCATGATGTTGGTGGCCCTACTGCAAACTTCCGTCATCCTTCCTGTGCTAAACAATTGAAGGTAGGCGTGTGCAAGGATAGACAATGTTTGTTTCCTAATCCTTGTCCTAACATTAACGCTGACCACAGCGATTATATTTCCTTGCTTCGTAAAGTACGCGCACTTCCCGGAATTAAAAAAGTTTTCATCCGCAGTGGTATTCGTTTTGACTACCTCTTAGCAGATAAAAACTTAAATTTCTTAGATGAACTGTGCCGTTTCCACGTTAGTGGCCAATTAAAGATTGCTCCTGAGCACGTAGCACCGCCTGTTTTGGAAAAGATGGGTAAGCCCGGCAAAGAAGTTTACACTCGCTTTATGCGCTTGTTCGATAAAAAGAATAAGGAAATCGGTTTGCCCCAATTCCTTGTTCCGTATTTTATCTCCAGTCATCCCGGTTGCACTTTGAATAATGCAGTAGAGTTGGCAGAGTTCTTGCGTGATATTAAACATCATCCGCAACAAGTTCAAGACTTTATTCCTACTCCCGGTAGTGCTTCTACTGCAATGTATTATTCCGGCATTGACCCGGAAACTGGCAAAAGCGTTTTCGTTGCCCGCAACCCTCACGATAAAGCAATGCAACGTGCTTTAATGCAATACCGCAATCCTAGCAACAGACAGCTTGTTTTAGAAGCATTGCAAAAAGCTAATCGTATGGATTTAGTTGGTAGCGGTCCTAAATGCTTAATCTATGTTGATGATAAAAAACAAGGTAAGCGTTTTAGTAATAGACCTACTAATGGTAAACCCAACGGTGGCAAAACTACTGGTAACAAACCTGTAGGAGCTAAAGGAAGCTTTGGCAAAGCTGGTAACAACAAACCTTTTGATAAATTCGATAAGAAAACAAGTGGTAAAAATACAACTCGTAAACATAAATAACGGAGGATTTAATGTTTCGTAAAATTTTCGCTACACTGCTTATGCTAGCAACATTTTTTGTTGCAGCCTGCGGCGAGCAAACCGAAACAAAAGTTAATAAAAATCTTGTAGTATATTCTCAGCTTGACCAAGCGTTCACAGATGAACTTCTTAAAGCGTATGGTCAAAGCACTAAGAATATATCCTTGTCCGCTGTTTATGAGTTAAAACAAGACAGTGCAATTCCAGATATTATTTTGGCGAATAGTACTGTACTGCAAAATTTACATCTAGAAGGTAAATTTCAAGGAATTATCTCCAGTGCTGGTGATAGGATACCTCGCAACTTTAAGGATATTGATGGTTATTGGTATGGAGTATTTTATGACCCTGCAGTTTTCTTAGTGAATCAACAATTCGCGAGAACAGTTGGGCAAGAAAAGCTGTTAAGCTGGTCAGACTTAGCTCGTCTTACAGAAGCACATATTTCTGTAGAAAATCTTACCAATAATCACAGCACCATCACCTTTATGAGTTCATTTGCTTCTAATTTAGGTGAAGAGGTTTTCTTAAATTATATGCGTAGCATTAACCGCTTCATCAATCAATATGCTAAATTTCCTTTTACACCGGTACGTATGGCTGCAGTAGGGGATGCGGATATCGCAATTACAAGACAAAGTTATGTTTCCAAATATCTTGAAAACAACTTTCCTGCCTATGTAATTATTCCCGAAGAAGGTACTCCTGCGAATTTATTTGGTATAGCAGTTTATAAAGAATGTAAGTACAAAAAAGAAGCAACTGATTTCATCAACTGGATTATAGCTGATGAAGCAGTAAAGACACTGTCACAAAAAATTGATACAGGCTATATGTTCCTTTTACCTAATGGAATGAACGGAGCGCTAGCCAATACAGAAAATTTATGGTTGAACACTAAATACCAAACTGCAGAGCAACAAGAAGCTCTTGCTTTGCGTTGGTTGCAAACCGTTCGTTTTAGTGATAAAAATTAGGAGGAACATAATGAAATTAGGTATGGTAAGCCTTGGTTGCCCCAAAAACCTGGTGGATTCCGAGGTTATGCTTGGCATAATTCGTGATAAAAATTTAGAAATTACCAATGATCCTTCCGAAGCAGATATTATCATTGTTAATACCTGTGGCTTCATCGAAAGCGCTAAGGAAGAATCTATCAATACTATTTTGCAAATGGCAGAATATAAAGAAGAGGGTAACTGCAAATATTTATTGGTTACCGGTTGCTTAGGTCAACGTTATGCTGATGAACTTTTTGCAGAATTGACCGAAGTAGATGCCATTGTTGGTAAAGATAGCTTTACTGATATTGGTAAAGTACTTGATGAGGTAATGGCAGGTAAACGCTTGATTCATTTAGAAAAAGGTGCTCCTTTAACTAACCAACCGCGCATGCTGACTACCCCTAATTATATGGCTTACTTGAAGATTGCTGAAGGCTGCGACAATTGTTGCTCCTACTGTGCAATCCCGCAAATTTGTGGCCCGTACACTAGCCGTCCTTATGAAGAAGTAATTGCTGAAGCTAAAGAACTGGCTGCAAGCGGTATCAAAGAAATCATTGTGGTAGCACAAGATACTACTCGATATGGTGAAGACCTGTATGGTAAATTGATGCTTCCTCAATTATTGAAAGACTTGAATGAATTAGATGGGGTAGAGTGGATTCGCGTAATGTACTTATATCCCAATAACTTCAATGATGAATTAATCGAAGCATTCGCAACCTTAGACAAGGTTTGCAAATACATCGATATTCCTTTGCAACACGCAAGTGATACTCTGCTTAGCAGCATGAACCGTTACGACACTAAAGCAGAAGTAGAAGCATTGCTCACTAAATTGCGTGCGCGCATCCCTGAAATCGTAATTAGAACTACTTTCATCGTAGGTTTCCCCGGTGAAACTGATGAAGACTTTGAAATCTTAAAAGACTTTGTAACTGCACAACGCTTCGAAAACGCAGGCGTGTTCCAATATTCTCAAGAAGAAGGAACTGTAGCAGGTGCAATGCCTAACCAAATTCCTGATGAAATCAAAGAAAACCGTTACCATGAATTGATGGCACTGCAAGCAGAAATCTCTGAAGAACTGCATCAGGAAATGGAAGATAAAGAACTTACCGTTGTTATCGAAGGTTTCGACGAAGAAAATCCTGAACTTGGTGCTGCCCGCTCCTATCGCGAAGCACCTGAAATCGACGGTAGCATTTTCGTAGAGAACGCAGGTGACTTGAACATCGGTGACTTTGTAAAAGTACGAATCTTGCAAGGTTTTACCTACGAAATGGTAGCAGAACGTATTTAATTGCCAAGGAGGCAATGTAAATGGGTAAAGAAAATGAATTGGCAATAGTCTTAGGTAAAAAGCTTTTAGAGCTACATAAAACCTTAGCCTTTGCAGAATCTTGTACCGGTGGTTTAGCTAGTAGTCTTGTAACTGATATTGCAGGAAGCTCTGAGTACTTGGTTGGCTCTGCAGTAACTTATACCAATGAAGCCAAACACAAGTTATTAGAAGTACAAGAAGCTACCTTAACTAGCTATGGAGCAGTAAGCGAACAAACAGCTTGTGAAATGGCACAAGGGGTACGAAAGCTCTTTGGTAGTGACTTTGGCGTTGGTATTACAGGCAACGCTGGTCCAGGAGGAAGTGAAGGTAAGCCTGTTGGATTAGTTTATATTGCTGTTGCTACAGGTGACGAAGTCTATTGCAAGGAATACCTTTTTACATCTAATAGAATAGAAAATAAACTGCGAATCGCGCTCACGGCGATATCTATGGTTATTGATAAATTAAGTGAATAAAACTTGGAGGAAAATATTTAATGACGAATTCTCAAAAAGAAATGTTTGGTGAACTTTTACTTGATAAAAAAATTGTTACTGCATTGACTGATATGGGTTTCGAAGAACCTTCTCCCATTCAAGCAGCTGCAATTCCTTTTGTTTTAGAAGGTCATGACGTAATTGCTCAAGCACAAACCGGTACCGGCAAAACTGCTGCTTTTGGTATTCCTTTGGTGCAAAGCATAACTGATCACCGTCACATTCAAGCTTTAATTATGACCCCGACCCGCGAACTTGCAATCCAAGTTGCTGAAGAAATCAGCAAAATTGGTCGCACTACTCGCATCAAAGCACTGCCTGTTTATGGTGGTCAACCTATCGAACGCCAAATCAAAGCTTTGAAAAACAACGTACAAATCGTAATCGGTACTCCTGGTCGTTTGATTGACCATATCAACCGCAGAACTATTAAACTTGACCATATTAAATTCTTGGTATTGGACGAAGCTGACGAAATGCTGGATATGGGCTTTGTTGACGATATGGAAGAAATTATGCGTAACCTTCCTGATGACCGTCAAACCTTGCTCTTCTCTGCAACTATGCCTCGCCCGATTTTGAGCTTAACTAAAAAATATATGAAAGCTCCCAAAAACGTAGCAGTAAGCAAAGAAGAATTGACTGTTCCTCTTATTGAACAATACTACTACGAAACCAAAGATAAGATTGAAGGCTTGTGCCGTTTATTGGACGCAGAAGTTGATGGCAAACTGATTATCTTCTGCCGTACTAAAAAAGGCGTTGATGATTTAGCTATCGCTCTTTCTAGCCGTGGCTATTTGGTAGAAGGCTTACATGGTGACTTGAGCCAAACTCAACGTGACCGCGTAATGAAAAAATTCCGTGAAGGCACTGCAGAAGTACTTATTGCTACTGACGTTGCAGCTCGTGGTATCGATATCGACAACATTACTCACGTAATCAACTTTGATATTCCTCAAGATCCTGAAAGCTATGTTCACCGCATTGGTCGTACCGGTCGCGCAGGTAACACCGGCGTAGCAATGACTTTCATCACTCCGCGTGAATTCCGTCAATTGAAATTAATCGAACGCATTGTTCATACCAAAATTCAACGTCGTCAACTGCCCACCGCAGCTAACGTAATTGAACGTCAACGTGAACAAATCATCAGCAAAATGCAAACCGTTCTGGAAATCAATCAATTTAAAGATTACCTGAGCATTGCTGAAAGCCTCCTTGATGACTATTCTGCTGAAGATGTCGTAGCTGCTGCAATCAAATTGATGCAAGAAGGCAACAAAGCTTTGGAAGCTACCCAAGAAGACGATATCATTGCTGCAGAACTCCAAAATACCGGTGGTCGTCCTGGTATGGTTCGCTTGTTCTTTAACGTAGGTCGTGCACAACGAATCAGCGTAAAAGATATCATCAGCACCGTAGCAATCGAATCCGATATTCCGGCTCGTGACATCGGTAAAATCGACATCTACGACAAATTCACCTTCGTAGAAATCCCTGAAGACGTTGCTGAAAAAGTTCTTGGTGCAATGCACAGAAACACCATCCGTGGCTATAAATTAAATGTAGAACCTGCACGTGTACGCAAATAAAATTTACGACATTGTAGAGGAATAATAATGAGTGAAATTTTAGGAAACCTCAAGGGTATTCGTAACTCTGTTATTGAAGAACTGAAAACTTTATATGATATGAAGCTGACCTCTGGTCAGCTTCTTTCTGCGGAATTAGCACTTAAACTTGCAGATATTACTGACTTCATTAACCGCGAAATTTCCGTTTACATTACACGTAGCGGTCAAATTGTTAAAGTTGTTGTAGGCAGTAATGAAGCTGTAGAACTTCCTGCTGTAGAGGGTAGGAGAGGTAGCAGTCGTTTGAGTGGTATTCGTTGCGTTCATACTCACCCCAATGGTGCACCTGCTTTGAGCGGTGTAGATATCTCAGCTTTGAAGTCTAATCGCTTCGACTGCATGGTTGCCATTGGCGTAACTTCTCCTTATTATGCTGAATCCACTTTAGGCTTCGGTATGATTGTTGGTATTGACGAAAACGAACAGTTCATCGTAGAAAACTATGGTCCCTTGACCATGCAAGATGCAGAAAACATTTATTTCCCCAATCTTGTTAATACTGTTGAACGCATCCTTGATAAACAAACCAGCAGTACTTCCTTGGCTCAAGCACAAGAAAGAGCAGTTTTGGTAGGGATGGAATATAATGGTATGCTCAATACCTTAGGTTGGACGATAGAGGATTCTGTAGAAGAATTGAAGCAACTGGCAGATACTGCTGGTGCTCAAGTAGTTGCAAGATTCCTCCAAAAACGTCCTAAACCGGATCCTGCATTCTTCATTGGTAAGGGCAAGGTACAAGAGCTGGCTTTATTCGTACAACAAGAAAACGTAGACTTATGCATCTTTGATGATGAGCTTTCTCCTGCCCAGCAACGTAATATTGAACAAGCTATGGGTATTCGCGTATTAGACCGTACTGCGCTTATTCTCGATATCTTCGCACAACGAGCACGCACTAACGAAGGCAAGTTGCAAGTTGAATTAGCACAGCTTCAATATAATCTGCCCCGTATTATGGGCAAAGGCTTGAGCCTGTCCCGCCTTGGCGGTGGTATTGGTACTCGTGGTCCTGGTGAAACTAAACTGGAAGTTGACCGCAGACGTATTCGTGACCGTATTGCCTATATTAAAGAATGTATAGGTAAAGTTAAAAGTGTTCGCACTTTGCACAGAGCAAGCCGTAATAAGGCTTCTGTGCCCACTGTAAGCTTGGTAGGGTATACCAACGCAGGTAAATCTACCTTGCTTAACACTTTGACCAATTCTGATATTTATGCTAAAGACCAACTCTTTGCAACACTTGATCCTACAACTCGTCAGCTTGACTTGCCTGATAAGCAACAAGCTATTTTAACTGACACTGTAGGCTTCATCCAACGTTTACCTCACCAATTGGTAGCAGCTTTCCAATCTACTTTGGAAGAAGTTATCGAGGCAGATGTTCTGCTTCACGTTATCGACGTAAGCCATGAGCTTTACAAAGAGCAAAGTAACGCAGTTTATCACGTTTTAGAACAAATCGGTGCTAAAGATAAAACCATCATCACCGTTTACAATAAAATTGATAAACTTCCCGAAGATTCTGCTTTGCCTGCACGTTTGGCGCAAGAAGAGAACAGTGTTTGCATTAGTGCAAAAGCTGGCTTGAACTTGGACAAACTTCTGGAAATGATTGCAGAAAACTTGAAGCTGAAAGCAGTAGAGGAGTACTTCCTCATTCCTTACAGCGAATCAGCTGTTGCTGCAAAGCTCCATAGCGTTGGTACCGTTCTTGAACAAGAATATTTGGCAGAAGGTACTCAATTAAAAGTTCGTTTGGATGCCAACCAACTGGGCGAATTTGAAAAATATCTTAGCAAAGGTGAATAACATTGATAGATTTTAAAACAATCGAAGCAGCTGCTTTAGCTGATGTGGCTGCACACAGCGCAGAACTGGAAGAAGCAGCACTTTTTAATACAAACAAAGTAATCAACGCATTCCGTAATAATATGGTTTCTGACTTCTATCTGAAACCTACCACTGGTTACGCTTACTCCGACGTTGGTCGTGAAAAACTGGACCTCATATATGCAGAACTTTTCAAAGCAGAGGCTGCTCTTGTTCGTTCTCAATTCGTTTCCGGCACTCACGCTTTGGCAGTTGCACTCTTAGGCAATTTGAGAGCAGGGGACGAACTTATCGCTGTAACTGGTGCTCCTTATGACACCATGCAAACCATTATCGGTTATCCTGTAAAAACTGAAGGCTCTTTGGTAGATTTGGGCGTAACCTACAAAGAAATCCCTATGAGTGGTGACCACGCAGATCTTGAAGCAATTAAAACTGCAGTTACTGAAAAGACCACTATGATTCACATTCAACGTTCCTGTGGTTATAGCTCTGTACGTAAAACCATTACTGTTGAAGAAATTGGTCGCATTTGCCAAGTAGCGAAAGCAATCAATCCTAATGTAATTTGCTTCGTTGATAACTGCTATGGCGAATTCATTGAAAAACAAGAACCTACCGAAGTTGGCGCCGACCTTATCGCTGGTTCCTTGATTAAAAACTTAGGTGGTGGCTTTGCTCCGACCGGCGGTTATATCGTAGGTAGAGCAGACTTGGTAGAAAAAGCTTCCTATCGTTTGACTTGCCCCGGTTTGGGCGGTGAAATGGGCGCTACTTTGGGCGATACTGCTCGTGAATTCTATCAAGGCTTGTTTATGGCTCCGCACGTAGTTCTTCAAGCTGTTAAAACTTCTATCTTCGCAGCTTCCGTATTCAAACAATTGGGCTACGATGTAAAACCCTTCCCTGAAGAAAAACGTAGCGATATTATCCAAGCAATCACTTTAGAGAGTAGGGAACGTTTGTGTAACTTCTGCGTTGCAATTCAAGGCAACTCTCCTGTAGATGCTCACGTTGAACCTGTACCGTCTCCGCTTCCTGGTTATCAAGACGAGATTATCATGGCAGCAGGTACCTTCGTTCAAGGTGCTTCCATCGAACTGAGTGCTGATGGACCTTGTCGTGAACCTTTTAACGTATACTTCCAAGGTGGCTTGACTTTCGAACATGGTCGCTTAGCTATTATGGCTGCTGCTGAAAAAGTAGGAGCAAAATAAAAAACAAACTTAAAAACCTCCTAAAGCATTTAAAAATGCGATAGGAGGTTTTAATTTTCACTAAAATTCGTCATTATGATGTCATTTTAATTTTAAAGAACTATTAAAAACAAAAGAAAATCTTAAAAATAAAAGGGAAGCAACCTAAAGGCTTCCCTTAAAATTTCTTTATAACATTCTAAATACGGAGATAACTTTACCAATTACTTGTATGTTATCTGTACCGAGAATAGGTTCATATTTTTCATTTTCCGGTTGTAAACGGATACGTCTTAATTCACGGAAGTAACGCTTACAAGTAGTTTCCTCACCGTCAATAAGAGCAATAACAATATCACCGTTATTAGCAAAGTTTTGTTTACGAGCAATGATGTAGTCACCATCAAGAATACCAGCGTTAATCATACTATCACCTGTAACAGAAAGCATGAATACATCTTCATCGCAACCAATAAGATCTCTGGGAATAGGGTAGGTTTCTTCAACGTTTTCTACAGCCAAAATAGGAACACCAGCAGTAACCTTACCAACTAAAGGAACGGGAACTACTTGTTTGTTACGCCATGCATCATTTTGAGACATAAGTTCTAATGCACGAGGTTTAGCTGCGTCTCTTTGTAAGAAACCAAATTGTTCCAAGTTTTTAAGATGATTATGAACACTTGCACTAGAAGAAAGACCTACTGCAAGACCAATCTCTCTAACTGCAGGCGGATAACCTTTCTTACCAATAAATTCACGTACATAATTTAAAATAGCTCTTTGTCTTTCGGACAACATTTCTTCTGTATAGTTACCGTCAAAGTCGGGCGGCAAAGCTTTACGTCTACCCATTAATAACCCTCCAATCATTTGTTCGCACAGTTCGTTAAATAAATTCTATCAAATAAAAACGAAAGTGTCAAACGATTGTTTTGTGTTTCAGGGAAGTGTTTCGAAATAATTCTTTTATGTCCGATAATATATATTATGTCTAAAATAAATCGTTTATAAGCGTTTTTAAAAACCTTCCTAATATAAATCCTTGCGTCAAATTTAAGGCTTCGTTTTAAAATTGAAATTTACTTCTTAAATTAGAGACTAGCATTATATATTGTAAGGTGTTAATAAAAAATTAGAAGTGAGTTTTTGAAATCAACCCACTTCTATTAATTCACTTCTTTATTTTTATAAGCTTCTTATTTAATCTTAGAAGGTTTAAACTTTTTAACGAACTTGCAATGGTCTTCCCAAATTGCGCTACGAACTTCTGCATCTAATTCAGCAGTTGTTACGTTCACAACTTTAGCTTCTTCTTTTTCTTGCATGCGTTTAATAATTGGCGGAACTTCTTCAAGCTTAGCATCTTCTTTGGGTGCAAACACTTTGTCATTCACGTCATAAGTAGATACTGCGTAAAGAGCATCATTAACTGATGTAAGGCTTGTATTCAGCGCGTAAAGCTTCTTATTTTGCTTGAACAGATGGCAAACAGTAATAACCTTATACTTACCAATTTTATCTACGCTCAGGAAGGATTTAACGTCTTCAAGCTTATTAATACCTAATTCAGAATAAGGAAGTTTTACACCTTGTTCTACATATTTATCAAGGTTCCAAATTGCCAGAGGAACTGTCTTTAAACTAAGCTCACAACGCATTAAAAGAGCAAGCTTTTCATATTGCTCATTGAAGTAAGTTGTGGAGAATTTTTCTCCGTAAATTTGTGAAGCTTCATCATTAGTTATAAAGCCAATTTGTTGGGCTTTTTCAGACGGGAAAGTTATATTAGCTTCAGAAGAAGAGTTGTTAGAACTGAAAGTTTCTACTGAACTTTCAGTAGTAGCGTTTAAATTTGCAGAAATATTGTCATTTGCATAAGAATTGCTGGCAAATACTAACAGCAACGCACAAATTAAAGCAGATTTCTTCATTCTAACACCTTCTTTCTTAAAAGTTAATCTTCAATCATAAATTAGAAGTTTGTTCAGGTTTTACAAAACAAGTTCTAAAACTAAAAAGTTTGGTTCAAAATCAAAGGAAATTATTTGTTGAATACAACGTCAACTATCATATCGCTGTCCAAGTTGCAAGCATTTGCTTCATCGGTATCGATATGTACTTCGTCAGCATGTGCCTCCCCTGCTCTAACGAGAACGTTGTGTAAGGTCAAGGAACGTTCGCCTTGGGTTACGATGTCAACGATATCGCCGTCCTTCAAACCGTATTTAGCAGCAGTTTCCGGATACAAATGAATATGGCGAGCTGCAACGATGATACCTTCAGAGATTTCTACTTCACCACAAGGACCGATAAGTTTGCCGCCTGCAGAGCCTGCAAGTTTACCACTGTGACGGATAGGAGCGTTCAGACCAAGTTTACGAGCGTCAGTAAGAGCCAATTCGATTTGGGTTTCAGGACGCAAGGGACCGATGATGCGAAGTTTCATTTCACCTTTGGGAGTAACCAAAGTGATTTGCTCTTCAGAAGCAAATTGACCAGGTTGGCCAATGGTTTTCTTAACGTGCAGTTCAGAGCCTGCACCGAATAAAATGTCCATATGTTCACGGCAAATGTGAGCGTGGCGTGCGGATACGCCTAATACTAACGGTAATTTCATATATCGTCACCTCATAATTATTTTTAGGATTACTCGGTCTATTATACCATAAGTTGTATGTTACTGCTATTAAAAGCAACTCAGAAGTATATAGATTGTATTAAAAGTCTTTAACAAATTTGTAATTTGCTAATTAAAAAGAGCTGCAGTAAGCAGCTCTTTTTCGTGAGAATCAACTATAAGTTATTTACCTTGCAAGTATTCATCAACTGCAGCAGCAGCACGTTTGCCTGCACCCATTGCAGAGATTACAGTAGCAGCACCAGTTACGATGTCACCACCTGCAAATACGCCAGGAATAGAAGTAGCACCTACTTCGTTTGCAACAATGTTACCACGTCTGTTAACTTCAAGTTCCGGAGTAGTTTGTTTGATTAAGGGGTTAGGGCCTTGACCGATAGCCATAACTACCATATCAACGTCAAGTACATATTCGCTGCCTTTAACTTCTACAGGACTACGACGACCGCTAGCATCAGGTTCGCCCAGTTCCATCTTAATGCATTCCAAACCATTTACCCAACCCTTTTCGTCGCCCAAAATGCGAACAGGATTGTTCAGGAGGCGTAATTCAATACCTTCTTCTTTAGCGTGGTGGATTTCTTCCTTACGAGCAGGCATTTCATCTTCACCACGACGGTAAACGATGTAAACATGTTCAGCGCCCAAACGTTTAGCAGTACGAGCAGCGTCCATTGCAACGTTACCTGCACCAACGATTGCAGCCTTTTTGCCACAGTAAACAGGAGTTGCCACTTTGGGGAATTGGTATGCTTTCATAAGGTTTACGCGGGTAAGGAATTCATTGGCAGAATATACGCCATTAAGGTTTTCGCCATCAATGTCCATAAAGTACGGCAAACCTGCACCAGTACCAACATAAACTGCGTCGAAGCCTTCTTCTTCCATCAATTCTTTAATGGTAAAGGTACGACCAATAACAGCGTTTACAACAATTTTAACGCCCAAATCTTTCAAGGCTTTGATTTCGTGTTGTACGATTTCTTTCGGCAAACGGAATTGCGGAATACCATACATCAAAACGCCACCAGCAACGTGGAAAGCTTCGTACAAGGTTACTTCATAACCGAGTTTTGCCAAATCGCCTGCAGCAGTCAAACCGGAAGGACCACTACCTACGATGGCAACTTTCTTGCCTTTAGGAGAGATTTCGCCGGTTTCTACAGTGTCAAGACCATTTTGACGAGCATAGTCCGCTACAAAACGTTCCAAGCGACCAATAGCAACAGATTCGCCTTTAATACCAAGTACGCATTTGCTTTCGCATTGGTTTTCTTGGGGGCAAACGCGACCGCAAACAGCAGGCAAGCTGTTTTTACGTTTCAAGATTTTAATTGCTTCAGCGAAGTTTTCTTCAGCAACAGCTTTAATGAATTTAGGAATTTCTACATTTACAGGGCAACCTTCAACGCAACGAGGTTTAGGGCAGTTCAGGCAACGTTGTGCTTCGTCCACTGCCATTTCTTTGGTGTAGCCAAGAGCTACTTCTTCAAAGTTTTTATTACGGATATCAGCCGGTTGTTCCGGCATGGCATTTCTCATTCCTCCACGCATTTGCAATGACCTCCACAGCTGTATTCCAATACTTCTTGGTCACGATACATTTGTTGACGCATAACAAGGTTAGCAAAATCAACTTGATGAGCGTCAAATTCAGGACCGTCTACGCAGGCAAATTTATTTTCACCGCCAACCATTACACGACAGCCACCGCACATACCAGTACCATCTACCATAATAGTGTTCAAGCTTGCAGTAGTAGGAACTTCAAAAGGTTTAGTAGTCGCTGCTACGTTTTTCATCATGATAACAGGGCCAATTGCAAGAACCAAATCAACTTTAGCACCTGCTTCCAGCATTTCACGCAATGGATCAGTTACGAAGCCTTTACGTCCAGCAGTGCCATCGTCAGTGGTGATGATTACTTCGTCACTGATTGCAGCCATTTTATCTTGCCAGATAACCAAATCTTTATTACGAGCACCAATAATGGAGATTACTTTATTGCCAAGTTCGTGGTAAGCACGAGCGATGGGATAAACAGGAGCAACGCCAATACCGCCACCAACTACAACAACGGTACCAAAGTTTTTCATATGAGAAGGTTGACCTAAAGGACCAGCGATATCGAGAATGTCGTCGCCTTCTTTGTAGTTTTCGCACAAATCTTTAGTAGTGTTACCAACTGCTTGCACAATCAAGGTAATAGTGCCTTTTTCACGATCAAAGTCAGCAATAGTAAGAGGAATACGTTCGCTATATTCGTCAGTGCGAATCATTACGAATTGACCGGGTTTGCATTTGTGAGCTACCAGCGGTGCATCTACAACAAATTCATAGATGCTGGGAGCTAAATTTTGAGCAAAAAGAATTTTAGCCAAGAGAATTCACCCCTCAATATTATTTATTCAACAAATCTTCGACGCAAGCACAAGCTTCTGCGTAAATTTTTTCTTCATCAACATTGGTAAGCTTGCCATTTTTCAGCACAACTTTGCCTGCTACCAGAACAGTATCAGCATCATTAGCATTAGCAGCGTAAACCAAAAGGGACAGTTTATTATGGCGAGGATACCAATATGGTTTATGCATATCCCACAGAACGATATCTGCTAAATAACCGGATTCAAGTTTACCCAAGTTTTCGAAGCCAAGAACCTTAGCACCGTTTTCAGTTGCCATCTTCCAAGCTTCTTCCGCAGGAACTACAAGAGGATTGTAGGAAGTCGCTTTATGAAGCATTGCTGCCAAACGACATTCTTCAAGCATATCAAGGTTATTGTTACTGGAAGTACCGTCAGTGCCGAGACCAACGCAAATACCTTTTTCCAGCATTTTATCTACAGGCGCAATACCGCTCGCCAGTTTCAGATTACTTTGAGGATTATGGGCAACGCGCACATTTTTCGCAGCCATGATGTCCATATCTTCATCGGTAAGATGAACTGCGTGAGCAGCAATGGTACCAAGTTCGAACATACCTAATTTATCCATCATGACGATGGGAGTAACACCGTGTTCTTTAACGTAGTCCTCTACTTCGCCCTTAGTTTCGCAAAGGTGCATTTGAATTTCTACTTTATTTTCTTTCGCAGCAGCGATTACATCTTTAAGATAATCTACAGGGCAAGTATACGGAGCGTGAGGGCCAAAAGTAACACGAATGCGACCGTTGTCATAAC
>JBGVIJ010000029.1:0-16364 GCA_045123075.1 Phascolarctobacterium sp.
GACAGAGCTTTTAATACGTTATTAGCTTTGAGAAGTTTTATTTTCTTCGAAACACCTTTCTTCAAAATAATTATCTATACTTTTTATTTGATTCAACAAATTTCTTTGATTTTCTATTAAGTTTTTTGTTACTACTTGATCAAAGTCAATCTTGTCACCATAATAATCCTTTAATGTTGCAAGAATATCTTCAAACATAATTTGCACTATAAGAAGCACAAAACTTCCACCAATATTAAAACGGATAGGTGCAAACTTAATCTTACCATTTTCCCTAATACAACCATCGCCCACAAAATGACCATGTGCCGTTTCAGATAACATTCCATAAATTAGGTCATTTACCATTTCCAATGATTGTCCACTAATTGCCTTCTTGCCTTTAGCTAAAGAATTTATACTTTTCTTCTTGCTAGAATAAAGTCCATGCCAATTCAGCCTTTTGTCTTTATTCATTTTATGCTTATATTTACTACAATTTTCAAACAATGGATTTGTATCGTAATCATTGATAACAAAATCCAACATCTTTTGTAACTTTTCAATTTCTGATAAATTATTTTGCTGTTGAGCTTCTGCCAACTGTTCTTTTATGAATCTTATCTTTTGCACCTTTGCAGCAATTAAATAGCAAATAAATTTATCTTTCATTACTTTGTCATCGTAGTCATCCAAAAAATATTTGAACTGCAGAAAAATCTCCCATGCACTACGAAGCAATACTCTAGCAGCGTATGTATTGGAACTATTAAACAAAACTCCTATCCCATCAACGTAATGAAGCCATTCCCTAAAAAGAAACGCTATATGACCGTTGATTTGACCAGCTTCTATTCCCTCATCTTCATATAATTTCAACCATCTACTACCTTCGATAACATATCCTTCCAGAAAACGAATAGATAATCCCCAAAACTTTTCATTCTGTTCTTTCAAAAATAATTCTTCGTTCATATAGCACCTCACTTCTATAACAATACTTAATATAATTATATTAAGTATTGCAACAATTTACAAACGTGTCTCATTGACTAACCTCTCTCCAAATAATATAATAACAACAAAGAAGTTCATCTCTTCCTTTTTGTTATTGGAGTGATTAAAATGTTATTCGAATATCTAAAATATAAATATCAACCTAATGAACCAATCTTCCTTTCCAATTTAAGTATAGAAGGTATGAGTTACAATAACCTTCGTCAACAAATCAAAAAGTTAGTTGATGGCGGATTGCTTGTTCGTTACGACACTGGAATATACTTCATTCCAGAAACTACTATTTTCAAATCAGGTAGTCAACTTTCATTCAACCGTGTTGTCAAAGAAAAATACCTGCTTGATGAAAGCAGAGAACAATGCGGTTATATCAGTGGTGTATATTTTGCTAATGCTGTTGGTTTAACAACTCAAGTTCCCATGAAATATGATATTGTTACTAACAAAGCGACCAAAGATTATCGAGAAGTCAAATTAGCACAATCTACCATCATCGTAAGAAAACCAAAAATAGAAGTAACCTCCGCCAATCATTTAACCTTACAATTTTTAGACTTAATCAAAGATATAGATTCTTTATCTGAACTTGAGGGTACTTCCTTAAATAACAAGCTTAAAGATTACATTCAAAAAGCTAACTTACAATTTAAAGAAATTGAAAAATACTTAGATTACTATCCTGACAAGATTTATAAAAACATGTATAAGGTGGGAATATTAAGTGGAATTTCTGCATAATGAAACTAATCTTTTCAAAGAGGTATTAACTCTTACCTCAAATAAGCTTCATATTTCTGAACAAATCATTGAAAAAGATTATTATATAACCATCATTCTAAACCGCCTCTACCAAGAACTACCCTTTGTTGTTTTTAAAGGCGGAACTTCCTTATCTAAATGTTATCAAGTAATAAATAGATTTTCTGAAGATATTGATATCACTACTGACGTTCCTTTAACTCAGGGACAAAAGCAAAAATTAAAAACCACCATTGTTAATATAACCAATGATTTAAATTTAACTATCAC
The DNA here is from genome assembly GCA_045123075.1 of Phascolarctobacterium sp. Lineage (GTDB taxonomy): Bacteria > Bacillota > Negativicutes > Acidaminococcales > Acidaminococcaceae > JAHHUH01. Next base: position 2,026 of record JBGVIJ010000029.1, read on the forward strand.
CAACATCAACGAGACTCGTAGTAGAAGAGATTACAATCGTTATATAATTGTCTATGATAGTGTGATTGAAAGTTTAGTAACCAACGTACAGCCTGCTATAATTTTAGAAACAGCTTACATTACAACTTCTTTCCCAGTAAATCAAAGACTTGTTACCAACTATATCCAACAAATTTTAAAAGAAGAAGCTCCTGAACTCATTACAAAATATTCATTAGATAACTACCTAATTAAAGTACAGTCTTTAGAAAGAACTTTCATTGATAAAGTCTTTGCAATCTGTGATTATTATTTGCATGACAAAACCACAAGACACTCAAGGCACTTATATGATATTCATAAGCTATTGCCTCTTTTAAAATTTAATAACGAATTCCAAAAGCTTGTTGCTGATGTACGTAACGAAAGAAGTAAATCTCCTATTTGTATTTCGGCTAGCACGGATATTAACATTAATACAATTCTTGAAAATATCATCCAAAGTAGGATATATAAAGATGATTACAATAAACTTACAGTACAACTTCTAGGAGAAAACATTACGTACGATGAAACTATTACCAGTCTCAAAGAAATAATTAACCATAAGATATTTTAGAAAGGAACACACTCACACCATGCTTAACATTTTATTTGCGTTTTTTCTTTTCGGTATGCTTTGCGTTTTATGTGGCAAAGGCATTTATCGCGTTTACAAATATCAACAAGCTTTTACAATGAAAGAATATGCCCTGCTGGTTGCGCTCTCTATCGGAACGCTGGCAGCAATTTATATGGGCATTAACAAACTTGAAGGTTAATTTAGTTTTCAAGAGGATGCAGTTCAAAACTGCATCCTCTTTTTTTCACAACTTCATCCATTTTACAAGGAGACTTCCCAGTCAGTACACACGCTGTAGTGTTTTTGTGAAAGCGGTTAACACTAAGTAAACTCTATTGAATTTGTAAGAATAGCCATCTATAATGAAGGCGCAATCAGGCAGCACCTGCCTTTGCGATAGTCATATATTATTTTCAACTGAAAACTTTCTTACACAAAGGAGATGAAAGCAATGAACAAATTCATTGATCAAATGGCTGATTCCGTTCAAAAGATTCTGCCTTACGCCGAAGAGGTCTATAAAGATTTACACCAACATCCGGAACTTAGTTTGCAAGAAAACCGCACCTCTAAGATCGTAGCTTCTCATTTAAAAGATGCAGGCTTTGAAGTTACGGAACACGTTGGCATTACCGGTGTTGTAGGCTTAATGAAAAACGGTGCAGGCCCTACCATTATGCTGCGCTCTGATATGGACGCACTTCCCATGAAAGATGAAAGCGGTGTTCCCTATGCTAGCCAATGTACTGCAGTCAATGCCAAGGGCGAGACCGTTCCTGTGGCTCACACCTGCGGGCATGACTTACACGTTACTTGGCTTTTGAGCGCAGCAACAATTTTATCCAAGCATCGCGATTTATGGCAAGGTACTTTGATGGTTGTGTTTCAGCCTGCAGAAGAAACTGCCGAAGGTTCCGACAAAATGATTAAAGACGGATTAACCACTCGCTTTCCGAAGCCTGACGTAATCCTCGGGCAACATCTTATGCAATATCGTGCAGGCAAAGTTGGCTATCGCCCTGGTCAAATCCTCACTGCAGGTGACAGTATGCTTGTACGTTTCCACGGCAGAGGTGCTCACGGTGGTATGCCTCAAAACGGTATTGACCCCATTGTTATGGCTAGTGCAGCAGTTTTGCGTTTGCAAACCATTGTTTCTCGCGAAGTTGCTCCCCAAGCGCAAGTGGCAGTAACCGTTGGCGAGTTCCATGCCGGCACTGCAGAAAACATTATTGCCGAAACTGCAGAAATCAAACTCAACGTACGCAATACTGATGCTAATGTACGAGAACACGTCCTTGATGCCATCAAACGCATCTGCATTGCTGAAGCTCACGCTTCCAACGCACCCAAAGATCCTGACTTTGAACCCATCAACAATTATCCGTTGACTGTTAACGATGCAGCAGCTACCGCTAAGATTGCTGAGGCTTTTAAAGCTCACTTTGGTGAAAATGCTTTTGAATGTCCGCCTGTTGGTGCAAGCGAAGACTTTGGCCGCTTCGGTTTAGCCTTTGGTAGTCCTTATGTTTACTGGTTCGTCGGTGGTACTGACCAAGCAAAATTTGACGCTGCTGAAAAAGCTAATACTGTAGCAGCTTTACCTGGCCCGCATTCTCCTTTCTGGGCTCCGGCACTGAATCCTACCTTGCGTACCGGTATCGAAACCATGCTTCTCGCAGCAGGTGCTTGGCTGGCAAAATAAATTAGAAAGGTAGATGAGTATTATATGAACAAAAATACTCAGGTCGTTCCTTACCAAGGTAACGACAGATTACTTTTAGGTATCGTTTTGGGCGTAATCACCTTTTGGCTATTCGCCCAAACTACATTAAACATCGCCCCCACCATGCAAGCTGAACTTGGTATTACTGATAACTGGCGTAATATTGCAGTTAGTATTACCGCTCTGTTTTCAGGTATCTTCATCGTTGTTATGGGTGGTTTAGGCGATAGAATTGGTCGCGTAAAAATTACCATCTTGGGTACATTTTTAAGTATCCTCGGTTCTCTCTTGATTGCTATGACTCCTGCCGGTACTGTAAATTACCTCTTAGCAGGCAGAATCATTCAAGGTCTTTCCGCAGCGTGCATTATGCCCTGTACCCTTGCGCTTATCAAAGCCTATTACGATGGTCCCGCTCGTCAACGTGCAGTAAGCTTCTGGTCCATCGGTTCCTGGGGTGGTAGCGGTTTATGTTCTCTTTTTGGTGGCTTCGTAGCTTCTACCATTGGTTGGCGTTGGATTTTCTGGATGTCAATCATCATCTCCATCATCAGCTACTTTTTAATTCGTGGTACTCCTGAAAGCAAAATCGTTACTGATAAAAAAGAAGATTTTGACTGGAGCGGCTTGGTATCTTTTATGGTAGCTATGGTTTCCATTAACCTTGTTATCGGTCAAGGCTCTAAACTTGGTTGGACAAGCCCGATGATTATGTCGTTGGCAGCAATTTTCTTAATCAGCTTTGCCATTTTCTTCAAAATTGAAGATACTAAACCTAATGCTTTCGTTGACTTTAAACTGTTCCGCAACAAAACTTATTCTGGTGCAACCCTGTCTAACTTTTTGCTGAACGGTGCAGCAGGTACCATTATGGTTACTTTGGCACTGGTACAACAAGCAGCAGGTATGACTTCTCTCCAAGCAGGTATGCTTACTTTGGGTTACTTAATCGCAATCTTGGCTACCATTCGCGTTGGCGAAAAGCTTTTGCAAAAATGGGGTCCTCGTAAGCCTATGATTCTGGGCTGCTCTATTACAGCAGTGGGCATTGCCCTTAACTCTTTAAGCTTCCTGTACACTTGGCAATATGTAATTGCTTCTCTTATCGGCTTTACTCTCTTTGGTATCGGTTTGGGTTGTTATGCAACTCCTTCTACGGACGCTGCACTTTCCAACGTTCCCCAAGAACAAGCCGGTTCTGCAGCAGGCATTTACAAAATGGCGTCCTCTCTCGGAGCTGCTTTTGGTGTAGCAATTTCCGCGGCAATATTTACTGCCCTTAGTAATAGCGATACTGTTATGTTCGCAAATCTTTTCTTAGGACGCACCGATAACATTGAAATTCGTTACGCAGCAGCTGTTGCACTGCTCTTTAACGTGTTCATGACTGTTGTGGCAATCATCTCCATTATGATTACTGTACCTAAAGGTAAAAAAGACTCCGCTTAACAGCAATAAAAAAGGATGTACGCTTGCGTACATCCTTTTTGCTTTTATACAACTTGGAAAATATAGAATTTTAAATAGTAGGTTTCCGGAACATTCCATAAAATAGGATGGTCAGGAGATTGTTGACGAGCTTCGATTTGACGCAGGTTTACATTAGCATCTTTCGCTGCATCGTGGAGCATTTGTACGAAGAATTCTTCTTTCATGAAGTGGGAGCAAGAACAAGTTGCTAAGTAACCACCGCGAGGAAGAAGCTTCATAGCTTTAAGGTTGATTTCTTTATAACCGCGAATAGCATTTTTTACAGTGCTACCGGATTTAGTAAAAGCAGGCGGGTCAAGAATAATGAAGTCGTACTCACGAGATTTTTTCTCAGCAAGTTCGCTCAGCAAATCAAATACGTCTGCCTTCAAACCTTTAACGATTTTATCGAGACCATTGATTTTTGCGTTATGATCAGTCATACGCACTGCTTCTGCACTAATGTCAACAGCAGTAACTTTTGCAGCACCACCTTGAGCAGCGTTCAAAGCGAAGCTACCGGTGTGAGTAAAGCAGTCCAAAATCTTCTTGCCTTTAGCAATTTTTGCAATAGCTTGGCGGTTGTATTTTTGGTCAAGGAAAAAGCCGGTTTTTTGACCGTTTTCTACGTCAACGGTGTAACGAATACCGTTTTCGTTGATTTCAGTAGTAGTAGGACATTCCGGGTCGAGCAAGTCAGATTTAAAGAAGCCTTTATTTTCATCCATGCCTTCCAAACGACGAATCTTCACATCGTTACGTTCGTACAAACCACGGATATTTTGTCCCAGCTCACGCATAATCTTGATGAGCAAATTAAAGAGCATTTCTTTACGCACTTCAATACCCAAGGACAAGGTTTGAGCTACGAGAATATCATTGAAGCGGTCAACTGTAAGACCAGGGAAAGTATCTGCTTCGCCAAAAATCAAACGACAGCAGTTAAAATCTTTTTCACCCATTACGGTCATACGGTAGTCAATAGCATAACGTAAGCGACGTTCCCAGAAAGCTTCATCAAATTTATCATTAGTATTAGTAGAAATAATGCGCACTCTGATTTTGGACACGTCATTTACAAAACCGGTGCCAATATATTTACCTTTATGAGTTACAACGTCAACAAGGTCGCCGTTTTGGTATTCACCTTCAACTTTTGTTACTTCTTCACCAAATACCCAAGGATGACCGGTGCGAGCCATCTTCTCGCCTTTAGGAGTTATAAAAAATCTTGCGTAGTTGCGCATAAATTTAACCTCTTTCGTTTTTAGATGAGTATAGTTTATCACAGGTAATTAAAGCTGTACAGGGATTGCTTTTGTGATTGCCAGTGTGTCTGGCGTTACAGAACACTCATAAGCAAGCACCTCTACACCTGCGGCTTGGGCACGCTTCAGTGCTTCAGCAAAGGCAGGGTGAGTTTTGTAGTTAGGTTCGAAATGGCGCATGCCTTCCATTTGAACAACGAAGATTACTGCCGCCTTGTAACCAACTTTAGTGCAAGCAACAAGTTCTTCCAAATGCTTGATGCCTCGTTCAGTTGGAGCATCTGGAAAACGAACAATGCCTTCTTCTTCCAAGGTCACGCCTTTCACTTCAATAAACATTTTGTCTGTTGCAGTTTCCAAGTAAAAATCAAAACGGGAATTGCCATACTTACATTCCGGTCTTAAAAGCTTTACTTCGCCAAAAGGTTCTTGCTCTTTAATCCACTCACCTACAACTTTGTTAGGAGCTTGGCTATCCATATTGATAAGCAGGTTTCCTTTTTCAACTGCAATCAAAGAATATTTTGTTTTGCGTTTTGAATCATCGTGGTGTTGCACATAAATAGTTGCTCTATCTGTAAGCAGCTCCTTACAACGACCTGTATTCTTTACGTGGCAAACTTCTTCGCTACCGTTCACTTCGATATGAGCAATGAAACGATTGGGACGACGCAAGAAGATTGCTGGCTGAATGTTGGAGTAATACATAGAATAACCTCAAATATTTTTTTACAATTATAACATAAAAAAAGACCATCCAACTTGGATGGTCTCTAATTTCAATGGTGGCCCCGGCAGGATTCGAACCTGCGACCTTTTGATTCGTAGTCAAACGCTCTATCCAACTGAGCTACGGAGTCGTTATTGTTTGCTTCAAGCAACAATGATATTATAGCTAACATCTAAAACATTGTCAACACTATTTCTAAAAAAATTTTAACTTTTTTTGGATTTTTTTCGGCTGCTTTTTTTGACTACTCTTTTGCCATCCCATCTATCATTATACAGTTCACAATAGATGAAAAAGCCTAAAGCAATCAAGAAAAAGAACACGCTGGTGCTTTGAGCAGAAGTCAAACCAAACATCCAAGGTTCTGCGTAATCGCCCCGCAACATTTCTAAACCGAAGCGTACTACAGAATAAAGCATACCATACAAACAGATTGCTTGACCTTTAGCGTGATTGGTACAACGGAACATCAAAAGCAGTGCAAAAATTACAACGTCTAATTGTCCTTCCCAAACTTCCGCAGGCCACAAAGGAGTTGCACCGTAGGTTTTGTACGCCAAAGTTCCTTCCGGGTAAAGCAAACCAAAGTTACCGCCAGTGGGAGAACCAAAAGCATCACCGTTAAGCAAGTTTGCCATACGTCCTACTGCTTGACCTAAAATCAAGGAAGGAATTACGATATCACCAAACTCCACCCAATCTATCTTGTGCAGTTTAAGGTAAATAATACCCGCCGCCATACCGGCAAGCATACCGCCTTGTACTGCCATACCGCCTTGCCAAACAAAGGGTATTTCCAAAAGATGATCTTTGTAATAAGCCCAATCAAAGAAAAATACGTCCCACAGTCTGCCACCAATGAGTCCGGCAAAACCACCGTAGATACCAACATCAATGACGTGTTCATGCCAACGTCCGTCCTGCTTTGCTAAAAAATATGCAGTACCAATGGCCATGAAGATTGCCATACTTAAACATAAACCGTACATGCGCACGGGAAAATCGCCAATATAAAATAAATATTGATGCATTATTGCCTCCTAAAAATTTAACCTATTAGCTATTTTAACATCTTCTGCCAATTTAGCAAAGTAGAACCTATTATGAAAAACTTTCAAACCATTCCATATGGGTAGGATTATATGAATAAGTATGCTATAATAGACACATAGTTATTAAACAGAAGATTGCTTCTGTGATATAATAGACGTAATTTGTTGAAAAGGAGAATGCGAAGTGTTACGCATAGAAAATTTATCTGTTGCTGTCAAAGGTAAACAGATTTTAAAAGATATTAACCTGCACATCGCTCCCGGTGAAGTGCACGTACTGTTCGGACCCAATGGCACTGGCAAGTCCACCTTGCTGGGTGCAATTATGGGCTTCGACCGTTACGAAATTTTAGAAGGCAAAATTTATTTTAAAGGTCAAGATATTACTGAAGCTCCCTGCCACGAACGTGCAAAGCTGGGTATTGGAATGATGATTCAACGCCCGCCCACAATTCGTGGTCTTACCCTGCGTCAAATGATTACCATTTGTGGTGCAACTCCTGAAGAAGTTGACAAAATGGCTCAATGGATGGGCTTATCCGAATTCCTCGACCGCAGTGTTAACGAAGGCTTTAGTGGTGGCGAACTTAAACGTAGCGAATTGTTACAACTGATGGCGCAAAAACCTGACCTTCTGCTGCTTGACGAACCGGAGTCCGGCGTTGACGTAGAAAACATTGCTCTTGTAGGCCGTGCTGCTAACTACATCCTGCAAAACAATAACGATCCTTGCAGTGGTGCAGGTTGTGATAAAGGTTGCTGCAGTTTTAACTGTGCTTCCAATCCCTTGGCTGCTCCTCAAAAAAGTGGTTTGATTATCACCCACTTGGGACACATCTTAAAATACGTTCCCTCTTCCCACGCTCACATTCTCTACCAAGGTACCTTAACCTGTCCTGGCGGTGACCCCTTAGATATTTTGGGTTGCATCGGTCAATCTGGTTACGAAACCTGTGTTACTAAAGGATGCAGGAGGGTTAGAAAATGAGTAAAGAAAATTTACAGGCAGCACTTGCTAAACAAGGCGCTTTTGGCAAAGACATAGACTTAAATCAATATGATAATAGCGATGTTGCTCACGTACAAAGCGAAGCAGATATCTCCGAAGCAGGCAAAGCCCTGATGGAACACGTTGGCATTGAACTGAGCAATGAAAACCGCAGTGCTTCCTTCATGCAAGTAGATAACACAGTTCTTGAACCCAAGGTTAAAGCGCAAACTCCCTTGGAATTAATGAACACTGGCAAAGCTGCAGAAAAATATCCCGAGCTGGTAGAAAAATACTGGTGGAAAGCAGTTGCTCCTGATACTGACAAGTACACTGCCGTAACTGCTTTGGAAAAAGAAAATGGTTACTTCATCCGTGTAAAAGCTGGTGAAAAAATCACTTATCCCTTGCAAGCTTGCATCTTCATAAGTCACGAAGAACAGTTACAACGCGTTCATAACATTGTGATTGTAGAAGACGGCGCAGAACTGAACGTAATCACTGGTTGCTCCAGTGATCCTTCCGTTGACAAGGCAATCCACTTGGGCATCAGCGAATTCTACATTGGCAAGAATGCAAAGCTTACCTACACCATGATTCACAGCTGGGGTGAAAACGTAGCAGTTCGTCCTCGCAGTGCAACCATCATCGACGCAGGCGGACAGTTCATTTCCAACTACGTATGCATGGAAAAGGCTAAAGACGTACAAATGAACCCGGTTACTCGTCTGATTGGCGAAGGTGCAGTAGCAAGAATGAACTCCATTCTTGTTGCTCCCGAAGGTGCTCACCTTGACATCGGTGGTGTAGTTTCTTTGGAAGTTCCCGGCTGCCGTGCAGAAATCGTAGCACGCACCATCTGTACCGGTGGTGAAATTGTTAACCGTGGTACCTTGATTGGTAAGGCAGAAGGCATTCGTGCTCACCTTGAATGTAACGGTTTAATGCTTTCCGAAAAAGGTTACATCTCTGCAATTCCCCAACTTGATGCTTACACCGGCAATGCAGAAATGAGCCATGAAGCTGCTGTTGGTCGTATCGCTCCTGAAGAAATTGAGTACCTTATGGCGCGCGGTCTTGATGAAGACGAAGCAACTGCTACCATCGTCCGTGGCTTCCTCAATGTTAACATCGAAGGCTTGCCCGATAGCTTAGCTAAAAAAATTACCGAAACCTTAGACACCTTTAGTTATAATAAAGGCATGTAAAAATTATAAAAGCTCACTTCTTAATTGAAGCGAGCTTTATTTTTTACTCTTGTATAGTACCTAACGCTACTTTAACAAACTCATCAATAATCTTCCATTGATAGTTCTGCTTCGCGTAACCAAAACAAATTCTATATTTAGCTTTATCACCTAAACGCACAACTCTAAGTCTCGCCAAAGTTTCTTGTGTTAAAGTTTTGCGTAACAAAATCTCCGGACAGAAGCAGGCACCGCAACCTTCAATTGCCAAGGCTAAAAGAGTTTCGATATTATCAGATTCCACTTTAATATCTGCCTCAAAACCTGCCTCTGCCAAAAATTCACGACCAATCCGTCCTGCAATATTTTCTGCATTCATCAAAACAAAGGGACAATCTTTTAATGAATATAAGTTTTGCAAAAGCGCAACCTTTTCTAATACACGCTCTTTATCAGCACCATAAATCTCATCAAGGAGAACTTCACTAATCAGCAAAACATTTTCTTCATCGTAAAAGTCCTGCATGGTCACACCAGGAATATCTTCTGTAAAATTGGTGATTACCAAATCTATTTCATGGTTAAGCAGTTTAATCCGTTGTTCTTCGTGGGAAGTTTCCACCAGCTTTACTTGCACGAAAGGATGCTCTTTTTGAAAAGCAGCAATAACTTTCGGCATCAAAATACGCCCCCTGGAAAAGGCAATGCCAATTTTCAAGAGTCCCCTTTCCTTTTGGGAAACGTCATCTAATTCGTGCTGCATATTTTCCATTTGATTTTGAATTGCCAAAGCGTAACGCAAGTAAATTTCGCCGGCATAAGTTAATTTCAATGGAATATTACGCACGAAAAGAGTGCTGCCTATTTCTTTTTCCAGTTGAGCAACATAATTGCTCAAAGTTTGTTGAGTTATATGTAATTGCTTGGCAGCTTTCGTAAAACTACGCTCTCTTGCCAAAGCTATGAAGTAATCAAAACGTGGAGTATTCATTGTAAATCACCTTACTTACAAATTATATTTGTATCTTATATCATTTTTAACAGTTTTACAACGATAACTTTACGTACTATACTTAAAATATCTTTTATTTATGAACATTTAGAGGTGACAATCTTTGCATAATAGATATTCTCTCATAGCAGGCCCATTAACCTGCGCAATCATAACTTTTTTGCTCCAATACCCATTTGGTTTTAACAGTGCCTTAGCATTAGGCACCATTATCTGGATGGGAATGTGGTGGATCTCCCGCCCTGTAGACATCGCAGTCACAGCGCTGCTCCCCATCGGCATTAACGCTATCTTCAATTTAGTACCAGCAAACCAAATCATTAACCAATATTTCTCAGAAATCGTAGTACTCTTAGTTGGCTCCGACCTTATCAGTATTACTTGGACTAATACAGGATTAGACAAACGACTTGCCATCAAAACACTGTGCTTCATCGGCACATCTCTTAGACAACAAATTACTGTATGGCTTTTTGTTTCCACAATCCTTTCCATTTTCTTACCCAACGTAGTTGTAGCTATGATTATGGTTCCCATTGCGGTTTCCATGCTTCACTTCATTGGCGAAAAGGTTATCAAAGCAAGTAAAATTGCCGTGCCTATTTTACTTGCAATCGTTTGGGGTTCCGGTATCGGTGGCTTTGGTTCTCCTTTGGGCGGTTCCGCTAACCTTGTTGCCATCAGCTACTTGGAAAATATTTGCGAACACGAATTTATGTATATCGATTGGGTGTCCCGCTTCTTACCTTTCTTAATTTTGGTAATGCTTTTGAACTTAGTAATCTTGCTTTCCATTAAATTACCTGTGACAAAGCTTGCCAACACAAAATCTTATTTCCATGATATGTATAAGCAACTCGGACCTATGAGCAAAGGCGAAAAAATAGGTCTTGGCTTATTCATTATATCTACAGTCCTCGCCTTTGCTCGCCCCCTTTTTGCAGACATACTTCCTGCACTAAGACCTGCATACATCTTTTTCATCTGCGGTCTTTTAACCTTTATGCTCCGTGACGAAGAAGGTAAAGTACTACTCACTTGGAAGCAGGCAGAAAAAGAACTTATGTGGGGAATGTTCTTCCTCTTTGCAGGCGGTCTTGCTCTCGGTAAAATGGTTACAGGCACTGGCGCTGCTACAAAATTGGCAGAAGTTATTACAGTAATGCCTCTTACCGGTGGCATTGAAACAATCTTTGCTTTTACTGCCTTCTCTACCATTCTGACAGAAGTTTCCAGTAATACAGCAGCAGCTTCCATTGCGATTCCCATTATTCAAAGTATCGCTGAAGCTATCGGTTTAAACGTTGTTCCCTACATTTTAGTAACCATCGTTGCCGTAAACTGTGCTTATATTTTACCGGTTTCCACCCGTGCTATTCCTATTGGTTACGGCTTAGAACCTTCTGAACTTTTCAAACATGGTGTACTGCTTTCCATACTTAATGTTTTACTGACAACAGTAGTTGGCTACCTCCTCATTAATTTCTGGCCAGGCTTCGGACAAATTTAATATTGATTTTAAAAACGCATTAAAACCATTTAAAAGATGGTCTTAATGCGTTTTTTACCGTCATCTGTTTCCGCATCCCTTGCAATAAGTTTAGCGTATGCTATAATCAATGTAATATAACATTTTAATAGGTGGTTTAATGCTTACTGATGGAAAAATTCAGTTGCCCAGTGGTTTTATTTTTGACTATGCAACTATGATGGGTAACTGCCGTATAACTGAAAATGATTTACTAGAATTGAAGGAGCGTATGCAAAATGCTGCTGCTGCCATTAATGAAATGCGTAAGAGCGGTTTTACTAAAGCACATCTTTCTAAAGATGGTGCTCCTGAACCTGTTTATTTCACTCACCTTCCCTACGTTAAAGAAGGCAATCCTAATACTCCCGACTCCATTGCAAAATTCCAAGAATTCTCTACATATATGCAAGATGAAGTAGATGCTGTTATCTTCTTGGGTGTTGGTGGATCTTATTTAGGCAACAAAGTACTCTTTGATGTCTTCTGCGGTGGTGGCTGGAATAACTTTAACCACCAAGAACGTAATAACTATCCGAGAATCTTCTTTGGTGGTAATAATCTTGACCCTTGGCAAAGCTTACATATTGTTCAACAAATGGAAAGCCTTGCTGAAAACAGAACCTCTAAAGGCGAAAAGTTCAAGCTTCTTTTAGTTCCTATTTCTAAATCCGGAACTACCTTGGAAACTTTAACTGCCTTTAGCTACTACTACCAAGAGCTTAACAAAAAAGAAAACATCGTTGTTGACGTTGCAGTAGTAACTGATTTGAAGGAAGAAACTAATTCTCCGCTTTACAAATTGGCACAAGAAAACAACTGGCGAGCTTTTGACGTTAAAGAAGGTGTCGGTGGTCGTTTCTCCGTACTCAATGATGTAGGCTTCGTAACTGCAGCGGCCATCGGACTTGATATCGAACTCATTTTGGAAGGCGCACGTGCTATGGATAAAGCCTGCCAAAAAGCAGACTTCTCTAATCCTGCACTGTTAAACGCATCTTTGAAATACATTGCTGGTCAAAAATATGACTGCGATATTGAAGTATTCATGAGCTACGGTATGTGCCTTAAATCTTTGGGTGAATGGTATGTGCAACTTTTAGCTGAATCCTTAGGCAAACGTCACGACCGTGAAGGTGCTACCGTTCATTACGGACGCACCCCCATTGCAGCAGTAGGCAGTACGGATATGCACGCTCAAACGCAACAACACCAAGATGGTAAACGTAACAAGGTTATCCAATTCTTGCAAGTTGATGAATTTGAGAAAGATGTTGTCTTAGGCAACCCCTTCCCCCATTTAGCCGACTTCGCTAAATATGATGGCGTATCCTTAAACCAAGCATTGCAAATTGCACTCTTAGCAAACCGTGAAGCTTTAGATAAAGATGACCGCTTTAGCGCACTCTATCGCTTACCTGCAATCAACGAATTCTACATTGGACAAATCTTCTACTTCTTAATGCTTTCCATCGCTTACGAAGGTGAACTTGCCAACGTAGATGCGTATGACCAACCTGGCGTAGAAGCTTACAAAAAAATTATCAAACGTGAATTAGGAAGATAGTAGTGAAAATACAAGAAGCCCGTACCTTATGGTACGGGCTTTATCATTAATCTATATTATTTCACTGAGTTTTATTATAACACACCTATGTCAATTCACTTATTTTTCTTTTCTCCAAAACTACATTTACATAGTCATCTAAATTATTACTACCAACATATTGAGCACCCTCCTCCATAACAAATAAATCTTCAGCATCAACCAAAATTAACTCACCCATTTCATTAACATCTAATACTTTATTTTCAATATTAGCTTGACAAGCCATATCGGCATATTCTTTGGGATATTTATGGGAAAATTCACCTAGTAATTTTTTCTTTTCTAATTCATCTTCAGTCGCAGTGCGCCACGATAATAATCTATCACTAACAGTAATAATGCTAGCACCCTGAGGAAAAGGTCCTCTTTTATTAATATATGCTTGAATCTTATTCGTTTCAAATTCATACAATAATTTATGGTCTATATTTTCCATAACACACTTAATAATATTGTATATTGTTTTAATAACAAATTCTCCATATTTTCTTGCATCGTCTTCTAATGCAAATTCTCCCCTATGCACAACCCTATTTCTTATACCCGCCATATCCATAAAATTTGAATAATTAAAAGGACTTCTACCAAATCGGCCTAAAAACATTGTACAGAATGACCCTAATTGACGTTCTGATTGTTTCTCCATGAAATTCCACAAATATTTAAACTCTTTACCTTCAATGCCTTTTTCTTTAAATATTATCTCTATAACAAACTCAAAACATCTCTCTAAAGCTGAAGCAAAATTAAAAATAGACTCCCTATAGTATTTATCTACAAAATCTTCAACAGCCATATTTAACAATGTTTCAAACAATAACTCTTGAATTACTATAACATTATGGTGTCCATTTTCACACTTAAACTCTATATGCTTTTTATAATTTGTATTATGAAGTTTATAAAATTTATTTAAAGGCAACCTGCCTGCTTTTATATCATTTTGAATACATTGCATACAGCAAATATCAATAAACCTTCCCGCCATAAATACCTCCATAAATAAATCCGCTATACAAAAATAAAGAACTATATGTCATCTTTTGGGCTGTGCCCGCCCCTATGTCATAATTCGAGCCCGTTTCCACTATACCGTTTTGGGGTTTCGCTTTGTCATTTCTTGGGGTGGTAGCTTTCACATTTATGAGCCCATAGCTATGTCATTTTT
>JBGVIJ010000030.1:0-18426 GCA_045123075.1 Phascolarctobacterium sp.
AGTGAACGTCGCTACAATAAAAATATCAGCGAACGTGTGCAAGAGCTTAGTGCTGCTATCGAAAAAGCTGCTGATGAGAACGAAATTTTTGATTTGGTAACCGGTTTCTACAAAGCTTATGGTGTGGGCAAGTTAGGTCTCAATAAAGCATTCCGCATTGTTCACGAAGAAAATGGCGTAGAGCTTGTACCAATTAGCAATACTGCTTATGTAGATTTTGATGATTTGATTGGCTACGAATTGCAAAAAGAACGGTTGATGGCAAACACAGAAGCTTTCGTGCAAGGGCGCAAAGCAAACAATGTACTGCTCTTTGGTGATAGTGGTACAGGTAAATCTAGTAGCATCAAAGCAATTTTAAACAAGTACTATCCTCAAGGTTTGCGTATGATTGAAATTTACAAGCATCAGTTCCGTGACCTTTCCTCTGTTATTGCGCAAATTAAAAATCGCAACTATCGTTTCGTAATTTATATGGATGATTTGTCCTTTGAAGATTTCGAAGTTGAATACAAATATTTGAAAGCTGTTATTGAAGGTGGTTTAGAAATCCAACCTGATAATATTTTGATTTACGCTACTTCTAACCGTCGTCATTTGATAAACGAAACTTGGAAGGATCGTAATGATGTAACCATTAACGGTGGTATTCACCAATCTGATACCATGCAGGAAAAGCTTTCCTTAGTTAATCGTTTTGGTTGCACCATTTACTATGGTCAACCCACCCATAAAGAATACTTCCACATTGTTGAAGAACTTGCTCGTAAAAACAATCTTGAAATTGACGAAGCAACCTTGAAACTTGAAGCCAACAAATGGGAAATGGCGCATGGTGGGATTTCAGGACGTACTGCTCAACAATTTATCAATTACCTTGCTGGCGCAAAATTATCTTAAATAAAAAACGACATCACAACAATAGTTGTGGTGTCGTTTTGCTTTAGAGGGGTATTTTACTTCATTGCTTTGCGCAATTTGGTGTAGTCCAGCATATCAAGTTCCCCTGCCAATTCAACAAGCTCTGTTTGTAAGCAAAGCAAGTTAACTGCGGTGCAGACAAAGTCCATAATAACTTCTACTGCGATGATGATGGGGATTGCTTCAGCTGGAATGTTTAATTGTAGGAACAAAAGTGTGTAGCAGGTTAAGGAACCACCAGGAATAGGCGGTGTTGCGATTGCTAAGATAACGCTGATGAAAAGCGCTGTTACTAACCAAATAGGAGAGATGTTTACGCCGTAAACTTCTGCCATACAAAGAGCAGCAGTCATAAACAAAATGCAACCGCCAATCATATAAATGATTTGTCCCAAAGGAACACCAAAGTTTACGATGCGTTTATCAATGCCCAATTTTCTTTCGCAGGTTTCCATATTGCTAGCAAAGGCTGCAGAGGAAGAAGCAGTAGTAACTGCGATGAAGAAGGTTTGGGAAAGCTTCTTCAAGAGTAGGAACGGGGAAACTTTTCTGCGGAAGCTAACTAGTGCTACATAAAAGGCTACTGCAATAGTGTAGGCAAGTAAGGTTACCAGTAAGATTTTAGAACCTTGTACCAAGAGTTCGAAATTATCGCCTATAACCATACCAAAGATACTTAAGAAAATAAAGTAGGGTACAAATTTACTGATGGTTTCCATAATAAGGTTTACCATGTAATTGGATTGTTCTACTAATTTTGCAGCAATGGTTGTTTTGTTGCCTAAGATAAGCATGGAAAGACCAATTACGATGGAAACAAAAATGATGTGCAAGGGATTGCCTGTTACGAAGGGTGCAATAAAATTATTAGGAACCATACCTAAAATTAATTTGTAAAGGTCAAACAAATTAAAGGATGTTGCACCGTCCAAAACAATGTTGAAAAATGGCAGAATAGGAATGCAACCAATAACGGTAACAAGGAAAGACATTACCACAAAACGGAACATCATCTTTTTACCAACGGTGCTAAAGGTGGAAGTGTCACCAATACTATAAATGCCCCAAGCGATGGAGAAGAAAATCAAAGGGCCTGCAATTGCGGAGAGCATTCCCATAAAAGTATCAAAGATGGGGTTGATTCCGTAAGTAGCAATTGCTGCACGAATATCGCTAGGCAAAAAGGTACATGCACCACCTATTGCGATGGCGCTACCAATGGAAACAAGCAATTGTTCCATTTGAGAGGGCGGTTTTTTACGGGGAACAAAGGTAATACGGTTCTCGCCATTTACATATTCCCAGTTAGGTGCAAGCCCCATATTTACCAATACGCCGTTTAGCACTTCACTGCTTTCCCCTTGCTTCAGCTTTTCATCGAAAGGATTAAAACGGTCGCAAGCTATGCTTATTAAAACTCGCGGTCTGCCAAAGCGTTTGTGACATTCTAGGGTAACTTCCTGAACTTCGCCAAAGTATTCTTGATAATTAAGTAATGTTTCTTCCGTAGCGAATTTTATACGTAATGCATCTTTACGGTCAACTTTGGCACTATCGAGGAATTCATCAATAGTTTCACTAATAATATCAATGTTTGTGTTAGTTAAAGAATAAGTCGACAAGTTAACAACTCTTTTCTGATTTTAGATGTTCTTTTTGATGGTGAGTATGTTTTGACCATCTTTATATTCATAGGTGATATCGTCCATGGTTTTCTTAACCATGAAAATTCCAAGACCACCAATTTCTCTTTCTTCAGCGGGAAGATGAGTGTTAGGATCTTCCTGCTTCAAAGGGTCATAGGGGATGCCTTTGTCAATAAAGGTGATGACAACTGCCATAGGGTTTTCAGCAACTTCTACACGAACGGTAGCAGGGCCGGTTTCCGGATTATAAGCATAGCGAGCGATATTGCTAAAAAGTTCGTCAATGGCAATATCAATTTGCATTTGCGCCTTCATAGGGCAATCCAGTGCTTCTAATTGTTCATCTACCCAAGCGGTTACGGTAGGAATATTGTCAATGGTTGCTTCAATGTTCATTTCTTTCATTATAAAGCCTCCTCTTGATTAGTGGGAGCAGTTGCACCACAGTATTTTAATGCCAGCATGGTAATATCGTCAAATTGAGG
The DNA here is from genome assembly GCA_045123075.1 of Phascolarctobacterium sp. Taxonomy (GTDB): domain Bacteria; phylum Bacillota; class Negativicutes; order Acidaminococcales; family Acidaminococcaceae; genus JAHHUH01. Next base: position 3,053 of record JBGVIJ010000030.1, read on the forward strand.
AGCTTCGCCTGCGAAGGCAAAGACATCTTCTTTAACCAGTTTGCACAATTTTTCCATGCTTGCTTCTTTATTAGCGTTAAGCAGGGCAAGCAGGCGGTCTTCGCCGTATAGTTCGTCGTTGATATTTGTTGCTTCAGTAACGCCGTCGGTATAAAGATAAATTACATCGCCTGGTGCAAGTTGCAGCTCGTTTTTACGATATTTAACGCCTTCCATACCAGCGAGTACAAAACCTGCACGAACTTTCAAGTATTCAAAGCTTCCGTCAGCGTGGCGAACAAGGGGCGGATTATGACCTGCGTTGGCAAAAGTTACTTCACCGGTTTCAGTATTAAGGAAACCCATCCAAGCAGTAACGAACATACCTGCATCATTACCTTCGCATAATTTTTCGTTACCAAGGGTAAAGACTTTGTTTACATCCAGTCCGCTTTCTGCATAGCTTTTTAAAACTGCTTTAGCGTTCATCATAAACATTGCCGCAGGAATACCCTTGCCAGATACGTCTGCAATCAAGAAGGCAAGAGTATCTTTGTTTACGAAGTAGAAATCGTAGAAATCGCCACCTACTTCTTTAGCAGTGTCCATTGTTGCCCAAATGTCGAACTCCTTACGAGTGGGGAAGGGCGGGAAAACGGAAGGTAAAGCAGAGTGCTGAATAGCTTTAGCAAAAGCAAGTTCTGCGTCAATACGAGCAGCAGCGTCAGCAATATATTTTTTCAAAGTACCAACGGTACTATTGATGTCATCGGAAAGAGAGGCGAATTCCATATGGGTACGCACATCAACAACTTCATTCAAGTCGCCGTCAGTAATTTTAGTTAAGGAGTCATTAATGCGTTCAATATTATTAACGATAAGCTTTTTAATAAGGAAGTAAATGAGCACGAAAAGTGCAAAGAAAATAATAACTTCCATTACGGTAGTGATGCCTACTGAAACATTGCGGGAAAGTACTGCTTCACTTTGCGGTATTACTGCAAAAATGTAAAAGCCTTCAGTTTTGGAATACATGCAGTAACTGGGAACGCCGTGCACTGTTGTAGAAAAAAGGGTACCAGGTTCTATGTTCCAGCTAAAGTCCATACCAGTATAAGATAATTTTTTACCAATACCGCCACCACGGTTGCTAATAACATTTAATTTTTCGTCGGTAACGATGATGGAACCGCTTTCGCCAATATGGCGGTTACGGGTAGATTGAATAACTTTGTCAGCAAGGTCTTCATAGAAAGAATAGGAATCATAGCCAACTTGTACGAAGCCACCGTCCCTAAGAGCGACGCCTGCGTATTTACGCCAAAGGTTTTCGTCAAAGGTAAGAGGTTGGTAACTTTGTACCAGTTCGTTTTGTTCTTCCAAAAGTACCATAAACGCACCGGATTGTATGCCGCTGGACATATCAAAGCCGACAAAATTGCGGAAGGTACTAGCGGAGATAATACCATTGGTATCAACAAGGTTAATTTCTGGAACGGAATGTTTATCTGCAAGTACCATCAAGTCAAAAGAACTGACGGTATCTTTTTTGTTTAACTCTTTTGCAATGCGACGGGTTACTTTTAAAAGATTATCGTCGGATAAGTCTCTAATGTCTTGTTCCACATCGGAAAGGTTTAACTGTAAAAGATTGTTAGTGTTTGTTTCGGAAAGTCTTGTTTGGGAAACCCACAAGAACGCAGTGCTTGTCAAAAAGGCAATGGCAACCAATGCTAATAACCAACGTTGAAAGTCTTGAGAAATTTTATGCACTTTCTTCATGGTCGCACTCCTTTCGAATTCTTCGTATATCTTTATATTCAAAAGAAGCGAAGCACATAGCATGCTTCGCTTGAAAATGACATACTTATATTATTCAATGGTGAGAATATCGATGAAACCGGTGATTTCAAAAACTTCGTTGATAGTTTCGTTTACATTGCGGATAACCATTTCACCTTGTTTGTTCATAGTTTTTTGAGCACTCAAAATTACACGCAAGCCAGCGGAAGAAAGATATTCCAAACCTGCGAAGTCCATTACTAAATTGGTAACGCCGGCAATATTTTCTTTAATAACTGCTTCCAGTTCAGGTGCAGTAGTGGTATCTAAACGACCAGTCAAAGAAAGGGTAAGTTCGCTGCCGTTAATTTGTTTATCAATAGTCATAATAAACGCCTCCTGAATTTTAATGTGCTTATATACTATGTAAGAATTTAAGCACTATTCTTTGTATGATTTAATTATATCATTCTGTTCTGGCATAAGCTATAACAGAATTTTATTTGATATCTAAAATGAATTCGTTTTCGCGATTTTCAGTTAAAGCTGTGTTAATGGAAGTAGTTGCATTTTTTAAGAGAGCGAAAGAAATCATATCCATGTCTTCTTCCAGCTCAAAAGCTTTGCCTGAATAAACAATGCGAATTTGGGTAGAGTTTGTCTTATCGGAATACTCTATCCTAAATTGTAGATTGGGTGCTTCTCCTTGATAGGGTAATAAGGTTTGCACGCACAATTCTTCAAAAACAACTTGCATATTATGAATTGATTTGGTAGAAAGCAGGTACTTTTTGCCAAATTGGTCAATGTTATTACGAATAGCGATGAAGTCGAAATCTTTAGAGGTGATGATTTCTTCCATAAGCTTAGTGCGCATAATGAAATGACGAGTTAATTCTCTTTGAGGATGTTCAAAGATTTGCTCAGGTGTACCATCTTCATAAATTTCGCCTTGATCCATATAAAAAATTCTGTTGGAAACATCTTTGGCAAAATTCATTTCGTGGGTAACGATAAGCATGGTCATTCCCTTTTGGGCAAGTTCGCGGATAACTTCCAATACTTCGCCAACTTTTGTAGGGTCAAGAGCGGAGGTGGGTTCGTCAAAAAGAATAATCTCCGGTTCCATGGCAAGAGTGCGGACAATGGCAACACGTTGTTTTTGCCCTCCGGAAAGTTCGTCGGGGAAGTTAAGGGCTTTATCTGCCAAGCCTACGGTACGTAAGAGTTCCATACCTTTATCGTAAGCTTCTTGTGCACTTTTGCCTAATAAATCCATGGGAGCCATCATAATATTTTCGATGACGGTCTTGTGGTTAAAAAGGTTAAAGGATTGGAAAACCATACCCATTTTACGGCGAAGTAAATGCAGTTGGCAGTTAGGAGCTGTAATTGCTTCATCGTTAATGTAGATGTCGCCACTTGTGGGTGGATCCATCATATTAATACAACGCAAAAGGGTAGATTTACCTGTACCGGAAGGACCGATAACGGAAATTACATCGCCTTTATAAATTGTAGTATTAACGTCTTTTAACGGGGTAACATTGGGGTACGCCTTGCGAAGGTGGCTAATTTTAATAAGAGCTTGTTTCGTCATTGCATTTTAGCCCCCTTTACAGTTCTTTTTCCGTGTTTAGGATCAATTTTAATTTCGATAATATCTAAAACTGTGGTGAGCATATTAGCAATAATAAGATAAATTATTGCTGTTACAAGCAAGGGGAAGAAGGCTTCCATGGTTCTGGAGTGGATAATATCAGATACCATGGTCAAATCTTGTACGGAAATATAACCTACAATGGAAGTTTCTTTTACCATTGCGATGAAGTCACCCTTTAAAATAGGAAGGAAGTGTCGTGCCGCTTGGGGGAAGATTACTTTCCAGAAGGTTTGCTTGGGAGTGTAACCAAGTGCAAGAGCTGCTTCTCGTTGACCGTTATCAACAGTATCAAGACCGGTGCTGTAGGTTTCTGCTGCGTAAACACCAAAGTTAATGGTGAAAGCTAAAATCGCAACCCAAAGAGCAGATATATTCACACTACCAAAGATGATGTAGTATGCAATCATCAAGAAAACTACTATTGGGGTACTTTTCAAAAGGCGGATAAAGGTGTTGATGAAATTGCGTACAGGTTTTGAACCTTCACGTTTAAGCATGCATAACAAGAAGCCTAAGAACAAACCACCAAAGCCTGCACAGGCAGAGATTAAAATGGTAACAAGAAGACCGTCAACGATAAGCTTCCAACGATTTTCAACAATAAATGTTTTTTCAAAGCTTGCTTTAACGCTATCAATGAAGCTTTCGTTTGAAGCAACATAGCTGTCGTTGCGAACCAGTAACACAAGGGCTGCCTTGTAGTGGGAATCAGCAAAGTCTACGGATTTTTTGCGTTCTTCGGTAATTGACATGCTGCCGCTGACAACATCAGCTTTACCACTTTGTAAAGAAGCAATCAAACCACCAAATTCGCATTTGGTAAGTTCAATTTTCATGTCTAGTTCTTTGGCGATACGCAGTGCCAAATCAATTTCTAAACCTAAAGGACCATCAGCGCCAACGTAAACGATAGGTTCAACAAGATAGTCATGGTAATAACGGATAGTTCCGTTTTTGCCAGGCCAATCTTGTTTTAACAAAACCTTTTTGCTTTCGTCTGCGCCAAGCCAAATATCTCGCAAATTTTGGAGTGTACCATCTTCGCTAAATTTAAGAAGTACGGTATTGAATTTGTTTCTTAAAGGACTTCCTTTGGGGAAGGCAAAACCGTATTTGTCAGGCATAACTGGTTCGTGAAAAACCATTACTTCCGGATTTCTAGCTGCTGCTAAACGGCAAATAGGGTCATCCAAAACGAAGGCATCTACTTTATTGGATTTTAAAGCCATAATGCCATCAGCAACAGTATAGTAATAAACGAAATTATCAGAATTGGGTATTACAGATTGAGTAAGTTTATCAGTAACCGTTCCGTTTAGAGTACTAAAACGCGCCCCGCTAAAATCATTTAAGGTTCTAAAAGATTTTTCTCCATCTGAAGCAAAGCAAGGGAGAAGCGTAAGGAGTGTTGCTAAAAAGATTAGCATACTAAAAATTTTCTTTTTCATTTTATCTCCTTGATAAAAAATAAAGTGTTTTGTGAATTCATTGTGACTATTTAAATTGTAGCACTTGTGTTGTTTTTAGACAATGCTTGTGGTTTAATGTTTTCATTTATGAGGAAATAGTTTTTTTGACGGTACCTTTGTTTTAAGGTAAAATAATCTTGTATAAAATGTATTAATTGATGAAGGAAGTTTTATGATGAATTATCTTTTAACAAATTCTAATATAGATATTATTAGCGATGAGATTGGTGCTTTTTTAGATAAGTGCAAGGTTGATCGCAAAGATGCCATGCGCATTAAATTGGCTGCCGAAGAAACCTTGATTCAATATCAAGAACGCTTTGGTGAAACTAAAGAGATTAGGTTTGATTGTCGCAAACGTCTTGGTAGACCTCGTATAGAGATTAGTATTGTTGGCGAAAGGTTTAATCCTTTTGAAACTACTAATACTTCTAATACTGGATTAGAAGGTAGTGCGGTACTTCATGGTATTCTTACCAACATGGGTATTGCACCTAACTGGGAATATAAGAATGGTGTAAATCTTATTGCCTTCACTCCCAAAAGAAAACCGCCTTCTCAAGTTGCGCAACTGGGAATTTCTATCGTTGCTGCGGTTGTCTGTGGTTTCTTATGTATGCTTTTGCCTGATGGAGTGCGACTTGCAATATCCAAAGAATTGATTACTCCTGTTTTTGGAAGTTTTATGGGACTTTTATCTGCAATTTCAGGTCCGCTTATTTTCCTTTCCGTGGCATGGGGCATTTATAGTATTGGTGATACTGCTACATTGGGTACTATTGGCAAGCGAATGATTAGCCGCATTTTGAAAATGTCCTTTGTGTTGACCGTTTTAGGTGTGGCACCTATGCTCTTTTTCTTTAACCTTAGTTTGGATGGGGCAACCTCCTTTAAATTTTCAGAGCTGTTGAAAATTGTTTTGGGAATGATTCCCTCTAACTTTTTTGCTCCCTTTGTAAATGGTAATCCCTTGCAAATTATTTTTATCGCTTCCACTGTTGGTTTGGCGATGCTTATTTTGGGCAGCAAAACAACTATTGCCGCAACTATGATTGAACAATCCAATTATATTGTGCAACTTATGATGGAAACCATCAGTAAATTTGTACCAATTTTTATTTTTGGCAGTATCTTCAATATGATTATCAGCGGTAGTTTTTCTGCATTGATGAAAGCGTACAAGGTATTACCTTTAATGCTTTTGGGACAAGTTGTAGTAATGCTCTTTTACTTATTATGGGTGAGCGTAAGTAAAAAAGTTTCACCTCAAGTAATAATGAAGAAAACTTTCCAAAGTTTTATCATCGCGCTGACCACAGCGTCTTCTTCCGCAGTATTTTCCAGTAATATGGAAACCTGTGAACGAAGACTTGGCGTTGATAAGCGTATTGTAAATTTTGGCGTGCCTTTGGGACAAATTATTTTCATGCTCGGTTGTTCCACGATGTTTATGGCTTCTGCTCTTTGTATGGCAGAGATTTACGCTGTAAATATTGCTCCTATGTGGATTTTGACCGCACTGATTATTAGTGTTATTCTTGCAATCGCTGCTCCGCCTATTCCGGGTGGCGCGCTTACTTGCTACACAATGCTTTTCGTACAATTAAATATTCCTGCTGAAGCAATCCCTATTATTATTGCGCTTAATGTAATTATGGAATTCTTCGCAACTCCTTGTAATATCTTTACTTTGCAAATGGAACTGGTGGAATTGGCAGGGGATTTGAATATGTTGGACTACAATAAACTTGGAAAAGAAATGAAGTAAAATAAATAAAAGTTATTTTAAGGAGTGAACTATATGGCTGAAGAAAACGCGAAATCTTTAAAGACTAAGAAGATGTTGTTGTATTCTGCAGAACAAACTCCTCCGCCTGCACCGTTATTCTTTTCTTCATTGCAACATATGTTGTTGGCTTTGTCTTTAGGGATGGCAGTACCTGTTTCAGTAGCTCGTGTAGCTGGCTTGGATTTGGCTCATAGTGCTTCACTTTTAGCTGCAGCTTTCTTCACTATGGGGGTTGCTACCTTGTTTCAAACTTATCCCGGCAAATTCTTGGGTTGTGGTTATCAGTCTATGTCTGTATCTGATTCCGCGGCGTTAGCAGCTTGTCTTTTGGCAGCAGAAATTGGCGGGGTATCCTTAGTTTTGGGAATGATTGTTTTTTCCGGAGTTCTAAAGCTTTTGATGAGTGGTTTTACTTTTAGAATGAGAAAGTTTTTCCCAGCGGAAGTTACTGGTACTATGATTTTTATCTTGGGTATTAATATCATACCTTCTGCTTTCAAAAACTTTTTAGGGACTTCGGTTAATGGTACCTACGATTATATGCACCTAACCGTAGCTGTTGTTACTTTGATTTTTATGTTAGCTTGCACATTGTTTATTAAGCCTTTAAAACCATATACTGCACTTTTGGGTATCGGCTTTGGTTTTCTTATGGCAATAGTTACTGGTGTGTTTGATGTTAGTAGTTTTGCTCAGCTCAGTAATAGTTCTTTAATCGCGTTGCCTATTTATATGGATTTGTCATATAGCTTTGACTATCGTGCGTTAGTTCCTTTCATCGTGGTTACTATTGCTTCTGTTGTAGATAATATTGGTGATTTTACAGCAGTGCAAAGTTCTAATGACGTGAATTTTAAAAAGCCCAATTGGAAATCTATTGAAAATGGTATACGTGGTGCTTCCATTGGTACGATTATATCCGGTTTAGCAGGTGGACCAGTACAATCTACTGCTACTACCAATATTGGTATAGCTAATGCTAGTGGTATCACTAGCCGTATGGTCGCATACGTTGCTTCTGCAATGCTTATAGTGGCTTCTTTCTTCCCAATGATTACTGGTGCGTTGTCTATGATACCGTCTCCTGTTTTGGGTGCGGTTTTGATGTATAGTGGTTGTTATATTATGGCAGGTGGCTTTTCTGCGCTGTCTTCTCGTGAATTGGATGACCAACGCATTTTTGTAATTTTCCTTAGCATTTTCTTTGCTGTAAGTACTTTGATGCCTGGTGTGTATAGTTTTTTGCCTAAGGCTGTTGCACAAGTAATAGTATCTCCTATGGTAATGGGTGTTGCTATTTTGATGATAACCACTCTGCTTAGCAGGATTGGTGCTAACAAAAAGTTTACTTTTATTACAGGAGTTACTCCTGAATATATTCCTGCACTTAATAAAGAACTTGAAAGCATTTGTAAGCAATGGGGCACTGAACGAGAAGTATTGCGTAAACTAGAAATAAGTTTAGATGGTTTGTGCGAAGCTGTTGCAGAAATGGATCCTAGAGCAAATTTGTTCTTTAAAGTTGACTATGATGAATTGCAACTTAAATTGCACATTGAGTCCAGGGATTGCGTTCTGCAAAATCCTGAGGATAGTGACAATGTTACTACTTTAGAAGTTTCTTTAATGATGTTGAACAATATGTTTGACAATGTTAAAACTAAGTGGGATTCTGGCACATTTATCATTGATATGGAAGTAGATATTTAAAATTTAAATAAAAAGTGTAAAAAAGGCGTTCTCGAAAAATCGAGAACGCCTTTTTTATGTGTGCATTGTTTCTATTGCTACAAAAGTCTAAAGTTGTGAGAGGCAGTAGTGTTGTTAATAACCTTTATTTATGATAAAATACAGTTTGTTATTTTTATTTTGAGGAAAACACTATGAATAAATATCTTTTAACAAATTTAAATATAGATATCATCAGTGATGATATAGGTGCATTCTTAGACAAGTGTAATGTTGAGAGTAAGGACATTATGCGCATAAAATTGGCGGTGGAAGAAACACTACTTCATTATCAAGAAGAGTTTGGCGAAGAGCAAAAAGTTCTCATAGGTTGTCGAAAACGTCTTGGTAGAGCACATGTCGAAATTCGTATTCCTGCTACTCGTTTTAATCCTATGGAGTTTGAAGAGGACGAAGATGAAGAACATAATAGCGTTTTGCAAAGTGTTTTAGTTAATATGGGGTTTGCTCCTACTTATCAGTATAAGAGTGGCAATAATATTATCGTATTTTCTCCCAAACAAAAGCCTCCTTCCCAAATGGCAATGCTTGGGTACTCTGTTTCTGCTGCAGTTGTTTGCAGTGGTTTGAGTATGCTTCTGCCTGATGCTTTGAGAATTGCACTTTCTACCAGATTCGTTGGTCCGATTCTAGATACATTTATGGGGCTGTTGGCTGCTATTGCAGGGCCGCTTATTTTCTTATCTGTAGCCTGGAGTATTTATAGCATTGGTGATATTGCAACATTAGGTACCATTGGCAAGCGAATGATGAGTCGTATTCTAATGATGACTCTTGTGGTTGTAATTTTTGGGGTTGCCGCTATAATGCCATTCTTTCCATTGAGTTTGGAAGGTAGTGCTTCTTTTGATGTAGATAGTCTCTTTAGAATGATTTTAGGAATAGTTCCCTCTAACTTTTTCGCTCCCTTTGTCGAAGGTAATCCTTTGCAAATGATTTTTGTTGCTTTTGCTGTTGGTTTGGCTATGCTTATACTTGGGCAAAAGACAACTGCAACTGCTACCATAGTGGAACAATCTAACTACATCGTACAGCTTTTGATGGAAACTGTCAGTAAGTTTGTTCCTTACTTTGTTTTTGGTAGTATCTTGAATATTATAATGAGCGGTCATTTAGATGCTTTTATAAAAGCTTATAAGGTATTGCCCATGATGTTGTTAGGTCAATCTGTTGCAGTTGGTATATATTTACTGCTTGTTACTTTCCGAAGGAAAGTTTCCCTTCAAGTGCTTTTGAAAAAGTTGATGCCTACTTTCTTTATTGGTTTGTCAACGGCTTCTGCTTCCGCAGCTTTTGCTAGCAATATAGAAACCTGCGAAAGGAAGCTTGGTATTGACAAACACCTTGTAAATTTTGGTGTATCTTTGGGACAAATTGTTTTTATGCCAGGTTCTGTAATGCTTTTTATGGCACCCGCCTTGTGTATGGCAGAAATTTTTGGTGTAAGTATTTCTCCTGAATGGTTGATAACAGCCGTTATCATTAGTATTATTATGGCAATTGCAGCGCCTCCTGTTCCCGGTGGTGCGTTAACATGCATGACAATGCTTTTTGTACAACTTAACATTCCTGCTGAAGCTATCTCTGCTATTATTGCTTTGAATGTTATTATGGAGTTCTTCGCAACAGCGGTGAACCTGCTTTGCCTACAAACAGAGCTCGTGGAACTGGCAGGGGATTTGAATATGTTAGACTATAACAAGCTTAGAGAAGAAATGAAGTAAAATAATAACAAAGGCGTTCTCGATTTTTCGAGAACGCCTTTTGTTTGTATAAGATATATTTTCTTTATATAAGTTCTAATGAGAAATAGGGATGATATTAAAAAAGTTTTTCTAAATTATAACAAAATGTTATAATTTACATAATCAATAGTAATAATAAACTTTTAGTTTTTGCGAAGGAGGTGTCGGGTTTGAAAGCACAACTTTTAAATTTAAGTTCAATTCTTAATGCTCGACAACTGGGCGGTTACTGCAACGCAGATGGTAAACGTATTAAAAGTAATTTACTAATACGCTCTGGTACTCTTCATTACGCAACTGCGGAAGATTTAGATAAGCTTATCAATGTATATGGTTTGTCAACTATTATTGACCTGCGTGATTGTGATGAAATAAAAAATCATCCTGATCCACAACTCCCTAATGTAAAATACTACCCGCTTCCGGTTATGGGAGAAGATAGCGCCAATAAGTTAGCTATTGTTGAAATTTATCGTCAGTATCCAAATGACTTGGGCAGGGCTTATGTGGAGATGGTTCGTAAAGGTGCTCTTGCTTATGATATGTATACCAGTTTTTTTGATTCTATTGAATCATTAAATGCCTTTCGTAAATTTTTTGATATTCTTTTGCTAGTAGAACAAGGCACTATTTTATGGCATTGCACAGGTGGTAAGGATAGAACCGGTTTGGCAACGGTTATGTTGTTGGCAATTTTAGGCATTGATGATGAAATTATCTTAAAAGATTTCGCCTTCATCAACGAAGTGAACCGTAAAAAAATAGAGTATATGTGTGCCGAAGCTAGTAAATATACTCAAGACAATGCAGAGCTAAAACAAGTAGAAGCTTTAGCAGGGGTATATTCTCCTTATATGCAAAAAGTTTTTGATAGAGCAAAAGCCGAAAGTGGCTCTACTATTTCTTTTATACAAGAAAAGCTTGGCTTGACTGACTATGATATTCATTGCTTACGCAAAAAATTTTTAGAATAATACTTCTAAATCATAAGGAAGTGAATTTATGAATGAATTATTAAGAGAAAAAATCCGAGAATTTCTTTTGGATTGTTATGGTATGGATATTAACGAAGCGGAATACAGCTATTCCACTCAAAACTATGCCTTCATTTTTCCCGGACATACTCATATGATTAGGGTAAGTATGACTTCTAAAAAAACACGTAAGGAAATTATGTCTGAAATGCTTTGGATAGATGACTTAAAACAATTTAAGCAAACTATCTGCGAACCGAATATTTCCTTAAAAGGTAACTTGCTGGAAGAATTTGAGATAGATGGACAAACTTATAGAGCAGGGATGTTCCGTACTGCTCGTGGTAAAGTAGAGCCAATTGGTAATACAACACCTATGCTTTTTATTTGTGTTGGAGATTTGATGGGAACGATTCACCATGTTAGTACCAATGAAAGAGAGATTGGTATCCGCTATCAACGCAAAACATTAGCAGAGCAATTTGCCAGCTACAAAGAACGTTCTTTCCCAAAACTTTCTTCTGAGGTGCGGGAACGCATTAATGCTATAGAAACACAAATTAATGATTTGCCTCAAGATTTAGGTTACTATGGTATTTGTCATGGCGATTTTCATCATCACAACTTTTTTGTAGAAGCTAATAATGTTTGGCTCTTTGACTTTGATAGTTGTTGTTACGCACATTATATGTATGATGTTGCCAGTTTCATTCAGGCTTGCTTCCTGCACGGCTATAAAGCAGGTGAAGATTGTAAACAAGTTTTATATAAAGATATTCTTCCTTATTTGAGAATCGGTTACGAGTTAAACAAAGATTGTCCTGAAAAATATTGGGATAGTCTAGAATTGTTTATTGCTTACCGTACCGCCTATACCTTAATGGCGCTACAAGAAGTTGAGGATTGCGGGTTGATGGATATAAATAAAGTAAGACAATTTTTTAGTATGATTATGTCTTGTGATGATATTTTAGATGGAATGACCAAAGCACTTAGCTATAAAGTTAATGCTATTACGTAAGGAAGGGGTGGTTTTATGACTTTAGACCAATTAGTAATAGGTCAAAGTGCAGTTGTTACTGTTATAAACTGTGACGATATTACTTTACGTAAGCACATTCTTGATATGGGGTTGACTACTGGCACAGAAGTTACGTATGTGAGAGAAGGTAGTGGCGTAATGGAAATTCGTTTGCGTGGCTATGAGCTTGCCTTGCGCAAGGTTGATGCCGGCAAAATAGAGATTTCCAATATCACAGATGAAGAAAGAGTTTATAGTCACCCTCACGCCGAGCGTATTATTGAACAAACTAAAAGTCCCGGGTTAGGTGAAGCAGTTACTGAAAAAAGTGCAGTAGAACATATTCCTGAAGGGGACCCCTTGACTATTGCTATTATCGGTAACTCCAACTGCGGGAAAACTACTCTTTTTAATCATCTTTCTACTGCGTCTCAGCATCAAGAAAGTTTTCCTGGTGTGGATATTGATTTTAAATGTGCTAATGCTAAAGGATATTCTGAAGTTAAACTTGTGGATTTACCGGGGGTTTATGCACTTACCCATTTTACTAAAGAAGAAACAGCAACCCGCGATTTTATTCTTAACGCTAAACCGGAATGTATTATTAATATTATTGATGCCTCCAATTTCCAACGTAACTTTTACTTAACAACTCAACTGTTGAGTATGGAAGTTCCTATGGTCATAGCACTCAATATGATGGATGAGGTTCGCAAAAATAATGGTTCCATAGATATTAACCTAGTGGAAAGTCTTTTGGGGGTTCCAGTTATACCTATTTCTGCAATTAACAGTCAAGGTTTAGAAGAATTGATGGAACACGCTATTTTTGTTGCCCGCCATAATTTGAAGCCAAGAAGTAAAACAAATACAGAATGGGCAGACAATAACATTGATATTATTCATAAATGTTTGCGTACCATTATGAGTGTTGTGGTTGAACCTGCGAAAAAAGAAAATATTTCCGTTCGTTTCGCAGCTACTAAACTCATAGAAGGCGATGAACCTATGCGTAAACGTTTACGACTGGGTGACGAAGCCATGCGTATTATTCAAGAAGCTACTGATGTTGCAGAAAAAGAAGCTGGTACGGACTGCCTGACTTTGCTTGCTGAAATGCGTTTCCGTTTCATTAATATGCTTTATGCACGCACTGTAGTATATCCTACTGATAGTATCGAAAGTAGACGCAGTAAAAAGTTTGATGATATTCTGACTGGTAAATACACGGCTATTCCTGCCTTCGTAGCAATTATGGCTTCAATATTCTATGTAACATTTGGACCGTTAGGTTCTTGGCTTTCTGACACGTTGTCTATTGGTATTGATGGTGTTATCGCTTATTGCGACGAGGCACTTACGGCTTATGGAATCAATAGCGTAGTACACTCTCTCATTGTTGACGGTGCTCTTGCCGGCATTGGCAGTATTCTTGGCTTTATGCCTATTATCGTTCTGCTATTCTTCTTCCTTGCTTTACTGGAAGATAGCGGTTATATTTCTCGTGTGGCCTTTGTAATGGATAGCTTGCTTCGCAAAATTGGTCTTTCCGGCAGAAGTATTGTTCCTATGCTCATTGGCTTTGGTTGTTCTACGCCTGCAATTATGTCAAGTAGAACATTGCCTTCTGAGCGTGATAGGAAAATGACTATTATGCTTATTCCTTTTATGAACTGTAGTGCAAAGCTTCCCGTTTACGCATTGTTGACAGCAGTATTCTTCCCAGGTAATGGACCGTTGGTAATGACAACTATTTATTTTGGTAGCATTATTGTTGGTATTATCTTTGCCTTAATATTAAAAAAGACAGTGTTTAAAGGAGAGCCTGTTCCTTTCGTTATGGAACTGCCCAATTATCGCATACCTGCTGCTAAAAATGTTTTACAAATCATTGGTGAACAAGTAGAAGACTTTATTACAAAAGCTTTTACCGTAATTTTTGCGGCTTCTGTAATTATCTGGTTCTTACAAACTTTTGATGCACATTTTAATCTGGTAGAAGACTCTACTAACAGCCTGCTTTCTTCTATCGGTGGTGTGCTTGCTCCGGTGTTTGCACCTCTAGGTTTAGGTGACTGGAGAATTGCTACTGCTCTCATCGCCGGTTTCTCTGCCAAAGAAAGCGTAGTAAGTACCTTGTTAGTTCTAGTTGGTGGCTCTGAAGAGAATCTTCATTCTTTATTTACTACTGCAAGCGTAATTGTGTTTATTTGTTTCTTCAATCTTTATACTCCCTGTGTTTCAGCAGTAGCAGCAACTAAACGTGAACTTGGGGGTAAATGGGCAAGCATCTTAATATTTTGCCAATGTGGTATCGCATGGGTTGTAAGTTTTGTTTTAGCAATTTTTCTGCGAATGATTGGCATTGCTTGAGGTGATGGAATGAATATCCTTTCGTGGCTATTACTTCTAATGGTTGCAGTTTTGTTTTTATTTGCCGTAAAGTATATGCTTGCCGGTAAAGGAGGTTGTTGCACGGGTAATTGTTCCTGCTGTAATAAAAGTTGTAACCAAGATAAATAATTATAAAAAACAAAGGCGTTCTCGAATTTTCGAGAACGCCTTTTGTCATAAGAGGGGATGTTTATTTATGAAGGTTATTTGCCAGCCAACATGAAGTCGTTGTGTGTAACTGCCTTCACGGGGATGGTAAGAATTTGACCGGGGTAAATATGTTTGCTTTTAAGATTGTTAGCTTCACAAATACGATGCATTACATCGCGTACATCTTCTTTGTCATCGCTCCAACGATTAGCAATGGTCCACATAGTATCGCCACTATGTACGGTAACTTTTTGATTGTAGTAAACAGGTTCGTCAGCGAAAACCATATTCATACCAGTATATAAAGTAAATCCCAAGCAGAGGATAGCTAAAATCTTATTCACAACATTCACCAACTTTCGAATAACTGTTCGTTGAGTATATTCTACAACGAACAACAAACAAAGTCAATGGTTATTCAGAAAAAATGTTCGTTAAAATAAAATTTGTTTGCGTTTAGGCGTGCTGTAAGCAAACAAAAAGCTCATCCTCTCGTAAATGAAAGGACGAGCTTTGAGAAACTATTTATTTTTTGAGCAGACTACCTAAAATACCACGAGCCAATGCGTTAGCAATGGAGCGTCCGAAAGAAGTTGCAGCTTTTTCAGCAACATTTTCAAACATGGATTTTTCTTTTTTAGTGGTAGTGCGACGAGTGG
>JBGVIJ010000031.1:0-5798 GCA_045123075.1 Phascolarctobacterium sp.
GGCACAACAACCTAAAGGTGCAAGCAAGCTTCCTAAAGGTAGCAAAATTAACTTGGTCATCAACGAAGGCGACAAACCTGTTCCCAACTTGGCAGGTAAAAAAGTTAAAGATGCAGAAAAACTTTTGAAAGCTGCAGGCTTGCGTTTAGGTGAAGTTCGTTATATTGACGATAAACCTGCAAAAGATACAATCGTTTCCACCACTCCTATGGCAGGTCAAAAAATTGCAGAGTTTGAAAAGGTTGATCTTACTGTATCCAACGGTGAAGCAAGCAAACCGAGAGATATTTACGTAGACTTTACTCTTACTGTTGAAAAATTAGTAGGCTATATTGATACTTACGATAAAGATAAGAAGAAAGAAGCCGAAAACATTAAGAAGAAAAAAGAACTCTACGACAACTATTTCAAAAAGAACAAAGATAGAAGATACGAATTGCAAGTTTATGTTGTGGATGACAAAGGCAGAGACCTTGTGTTCAGCGGCAAAAAGAAAATTGGCGAAAACGTTCGTAAGAAAACTGAAATTGTTGGCAATGCAAGAATTAAAGTATATGCTGACGGTAGCATCATCGAGGATAAATCACTGTGAGTGAATTACAAGGAAGAGTATTAAAAAATTATAATGGTTACTATTATGTAAGTGTGGAAGATAAAATCTACACCTGCAAGGTTAAAGGCAAGATGAAGCAAAACCGCTTCTCCCTTGCTACCGGTGATATGGTTAGCTTCCAAATGGGCGAGAAGGACGAAGGCATGATTAAAAAGGTTTTGCCTCGCAAGAACTTTTTGCTGCGTCCTACCATTGCTAACTTGGATTTATTGGTAGTAACCTTTGCTTGTGCTTCTCCGGACTTTAGCTACTTGCTGGCAGATAAGCTTTTTGTTTTGGCTGAACTGGCGAAGATTCCGGCAATCTTAGTCTTGAATAAAAAGGATATTGCTCCCGACGGACTGATTGACGAAGTAAAAGCAACCTACGAAAAAATTGGCTACGAAGTATTTGCCATCTCCGCAGATAATAACGAAGGCATTGAGCCTTTGCGTGAGAAGCTGCGTGGTAAGATTTGCGCCTTTGGCGGACCTTCGGGCGTAGGGAAGTCTTCTACCATCAACGCCATTGATAACACCGTAGATTTGAGAACCGGTGAAGTTAGTGAGAAGATTGGTCGTGGCAAGCACACTACTCGCTACGCACAACTCCTGCCCTTTGACGAAGGCTACATTGCTGATACTCCTGGCTTTGGTAATTTGCTTTTCGAAGATTTTGACGAAAAGAACTTGGTAGATTGCTTCAAAGAATTTGCTGAGTTTGAGGACGGTTGTAAGTTCTGTCCCTGTAATCATACCCACGAACCTGTTTGTGGCGTAAAAGAAGCGGTTGCCAGTGGCGAAGTTTCTCAAAGCCGTTATCAATCATATTTAGACATTCTTCAAGAAATAAAAGAAATTAAAGAGAAAGAGGGAAAACGTTTATGGTAAAAATTGCTCCTTCCATTTTGTCCGCTGACTTTGCATTCTTGGCTGACGAAATCAAAAAAATTGAAGTTGCCGGTGCTGACTGGGTACATATTGACGTAATGGACGGTCAATTTGTTCCTAACTTGACCTTTGGTGCTCCCGTAGTTAAATGCATCCGCAAAACTACTGAAATGTTCTTTGACTGCCATTTGATGGTAGAACAACCTGAAAAATACATTGCTGACTTTAAAGCAGCAGGTGCTGACCAAATCGTAGTGCATGTAGAAACTACTAAACATTTGCATCGTTGCATCCAACAAATTAAAGCAGAAGGTATGAAAGCAGGCGTGTCCTTGAACCCTGCAACTCCGCTCTCTACTGTAGAAGAAATTCTGCCTTATGTTGATATGGTTCTCTTGATGAGCGTTAACCCCGGTTTTGGCGGTCAATCCTTCATCGAAAGCACTGTTCCTAAAATTGCACGCTTGCGTAAAATGGTTGATGACGCTGGTCTTAACGTAGACATCCAAGTTGACGGCGGTATCAACGACAAAACTGCAGTACTTGTTAAAGAAGCTGGTGCTACTGTTTTGGTTGCTGGTTCTTACGTTTACGGAGCTAGTGACGTTAAAGCTGCTATCGAAAGCTTGAGATAATATTTTCTAAATAAAAAAGAGGAATGAACGAAACGTTCATTCCTCTTTTTTATTTTTCTTTGTGTGAAGTTATAAGTTAATGTACGATTAGATATTTACCATTACTTTTGAAGCAGACGCAATAGAATTTATCAGGAATGCTAACAAATTGCTAACGGACGGAGAAGTATTAACAAATTACGAAGTGACAGCTTATGTGAACATCGTAAAGTCACTTCGGGCAGTAAGTACGAAAGAAGAAAATATTTCTACGAAGTGTCTTTTAGGGGGGGGACAAGCGTGATATAATTTAGATAAAGATTTATAAAACTACATAAGGTTCTATATAGTGAAAAGTGGTGAAGAATATTATGCACAATGAAATCAAACTACTTGCAAGTAGAGTAAAGAAATTGCGTGTGATAAAAGGCGTATCTCAAACTAAAATGGCTGAAGAAATCGGTGTAAGCCAAACTAATTTGAGCAATATGGAAGCAGGTAGAACTGCCATTACCATTCAAAATTTGTTTAAAATCCAAAAGGTGCTTAACTGCAAGATGAAAGACTTTTTTGTAGACTTCGATAGTGAAGAAGCTGTGGAAGATAAGCAAGTTTCTAAAAGTGGTATTGAACTTGAAGATGCACTTAATATTTTGAAACTGCTTAGAGCGGTTGATGTAAAAGGATTATGATACGTCGAAAAGCAACGACGTTTTGTAATATAAAAATTCTTACTTAGCTTTAACAAAAAATATTTAAGGAAAGAAGGCGAACTTATGAGTAAGAAAATGATGAAAAGAAGTTTGGCACTTGGTGCATTGATGGCGTTTGTTATCACTGGTAGTGCTATGGCGGCAGAATATTCTCTTGATGATTCTGTTAATGTTATCGAAAGCAGATTGAATGTACCTGCAAAAGGTGTACTTACCATAGCTGGTAAAGAAGATTTTAGTCAAAGTATAGTTTTTAAGGCTGATGAAACTGTTGGTTGGAACAAAAGAGGTGCAATCAATGTTATTGATTCTGGTGGTGTAGCGAATATATCTAATCTCAATAAAATTACTATTGATGGTACAACTGATTGGGCTGAGAGCACAATATTCCATGTAAATAGCTATAAAAACGAATCTAAAATGACATTTACTAATATTGGTAGCATTGAAGGATCTGGAGATGGTCTTAAATGGGCTACTATTTTTAAAGTAGGTGGTGGCTCTGGGAATGTCACTGTTCCTTCTTTAGTAATTAATGCTGATAAAGTAGATGTTCAAGATGCTTATCTTGGAATTCATTATGCTGTTAACGGTGGTGTTAAAGGTGTAATGGATATTGATGTTACTGATAGTTTTAACCTTGCAGCAACCTATGGTGTATGGGTACAAGGTAAAGACTCTGTTTTGGATATAAATGCTGGCAACGATATTACTATTACTGGCACTGAAGCAGCAATCCTCAATTATAAAGATAATAGTACTGTGAATTTATCTGCTTCTAATATAACGATTGATGGTAATGTTTTAGTACAAAATGATAATCCTGTAAATTTGACTGCTGATAAAGTAACTATTGCTGCAAATAAAGTACAAATCAATCAAGTTAATGCAAAAGGTGAAGCTGCTGAATTAACTTTTAAAGTTACTGAAGCAGAAGATGATAAAGTTGAAATAAGTGTTGCTGAAAAAGGTGATGGCGTTACTGCTAAAGTAGAAGCTGGTGTAGCTGTAACTGATGCAATTAAAGGCAATACCAAAGAAGCTGAAAGATGGTTTAAAGAAAACATTGATGTAGAAGGTGCAACCGCAGTTTTTGCTGAATCTGAAATTTATGGTGAAACAATCATTGGTGCAGATGGTAAAGCAACTTATACTAAAAACACTGCTAACACTTCTGTTAGTGAGGCTGCTGCTGTTGGTGTAATGGCTTGGCGTACTGAAATGAACGATATGAACAAGCGCCTTGGTGAGTTGCGTGATAGCGAAGGTGAACATGGCGTATGGGTTCGTATGGTAAATGGCGAGGCTGAATATGGTAGTGTTGAAAACGAATATAAAACCTATCAATTCGGCTATGACGAAAAACTTAGCACAGACCCGTCTTGGACAGTTGGTATTGCGTTGAGCTATACCGAAGGTGATACTAAATTTGCTAAAGGTAGTGGCGAAAATGATCACAAAGGCTTGAATATTTATGGTAGCAAACTTAATGCTGATGGTAGTTATATTGACTTGATTGCTAAGTATGCTCGTCTGGATCATAACTTTAACATTGGTTCTGATAAAGGTGACTGGGATACCAACGGTTATAGCGTGAGCGCTGAATACGGCAAACGCTTTACTAAAGAAAATGGTATGTGGATTGAACCGCAAGTAGAATTGAGCTATGGTAAAGTTGGTAGTGCTGAATATGTTGTTGGTGGCAGAACTGCTAACCAAGAAGGTATGGAAAGCTTGGTTGGTCGCGTTGGTTTCCGTCTGGGCAAAAACATCAGCAAAGGAAATGTTTATGCACGTGCTTCCTATCTTTATGACTTTGAAGGTGAAACTAATGTAACCTTTGCTCAAGGTACTTCCTCTGAAAGTTATGAACAAGATCTCGGCGGCGGCTGGTGGGAGGTTGGCGTAGGTGCTAACATTAACCTGTCCAAAGCAACCTATATCTATGCTGATGTAGAAAAAACTTTTGGTGGCGAAGTAGACACCAACTGGCAATGGAACTTGGGCGTACGCTACAGCTTCTAATTCTATAAACCCCTCAGTCACCTACGGTGACAGCTCCCCTTTCAGGGGCGCCAAAAGAAAATTAAAAAGGCTCTGCATTCGCAGAGCCTTTTTGTATGTTTCACTTATAATTCACGTGGATTTCACAACATCACGAAATAAAAACGGGAGTTTTTAAGTTTTCCTCGAAGCATTTATTTAAGTCGTAATTACGACAAAATATTGGGAGGAGAATTTATATGTTGATTAATAATTACGAGTATATGAAAGTATTGGAGAACATTAAAAAAGAAATTACAGCAGCTCAATATCGTGCAAGTATAAGTGTAAATGTAGAAATGTTGTTATTGTATTATGATATTGGATGTATAATTAATTCTCACAAGGCGTAGGGAAATAAGTTTGTTGAGAATCTTGCATTAGATTTACGGATGGCGTTTCCAAATGTAAAAGGGTATTCCTCTAGGAATCTAAAATATATGGCAAAGTATGCTCTTTCGTATCCAAACCGTGAATTTGTGCAAACGGTGTCTGCACAAATTCCCTGGTCTCACAATGTAGCAATTTTAGAAAAAGTTAAAGAATTTGATGAAAGAGTTTGGTATATACAAAAAACTTCGGAAAATGGTTGGTCTCATAGTGTGTTAATTCATCAAATTGAGAGTGGTCTTTATCAAAGACAAGTTTTAGCTAATAAAGTTTCTAACTTCGAAAATAGATTGCCTTCTCCACAAAGTGAATTAGCAGTTCAAACGATGAAAGATCCCTATGTTTTTGATTTCATTCAATTAAGAGAAGAAATGCTGGAACGAGATATTGAGGAAGCCTTAATTAAGGATGTTACAAAGTTGTTGTTGGAATTGGGTACTGGTTTTGCTTTTCTTGGGAATCAATATCGTTTGAATATTGGTGGGGAGGATTTTTATATTGACTTATTATTTTATAATTTGAATTTGCGTTGCTATGTAGTAATTGAATTGAAGAC
>JBGVIJ010000032.1:0-14696 GCA_045123075.1 Phascolarctobacterium sp.
GGCGATAAAAATTTTGAAAGTCAATATCTTGATGAATCAACTTATACTTTTAATAGCGGTGACTTCCTTGAAGCAGAGGGAAAGATTTACCAAGATGCTGAAGACATAAAATTAAAGATTACTCGCGTTGGAACTAATGACCAAGCTTTGGTTATTGGAGAAAGTAGAGCAGCTGCTACTGCATTTGCTAACCAAGGTAGCGAATTGATTGAAATTGGTTTAGAGTCTTTAGCACGTGATAAATCTGATAAAGAAACTAAAGTGTTTGCTTCAGTATTCGGCAATACTTCTGAATATTCTACTGGTAGTCACGTTAAAGTAAATGGTTGGAGCGGTATAGTAGGCGTTGCTAAAACTAACGATGACGGCTTGACTACAGGTGCATTTTTTGAAAATGGTGAAGGTAATTATCGTACCTTTAATAATTTTGAAGGTTTCTTGATGCGTGGCGATGGCGAAGCTAATTACAATGGTGGTGGCTTCTTTGCTCGTAAAGATAATGCTAATGGTGTTTATACTGAAGCAAGTTTACGCGCTGGTAATTTGCAAAATGAATTGCGTAAAGCTGTAATTACAGATAGTAAGCTTGAAGGTTATGACATTGATACTTTCTACTATGGTGCACATGTTGGTGTAGGTAGGATTATTCCTCGTGGCAACGAAGGGGATAGTATCGATGTTTATGGTAAATTCATCTATACTCATCATGGCAGTGAAGATTTTGCTGTTGGCGGGGATAACTTCCATTTTGATAGCATAGATAGCGAGCGTTTGCGTCTTGGCTTCCGAATTAATGAAGTACAAAACGATAAGCTGAGTATGTACTATGGTGCAGCTTGGGAATATGAATTTAATGGTGATGCCAATAATACCGTCATTGGTTACGATGTTAGCACTCCTTCCCTTGGAGGTAGCACAGTGATTGGCGAAATTGGTGCACACTATAAAGCTAATGAAAAATGGACTTTTGATGCTAACCTGCGTGGTTACGCTGGTCAACGTGATGGCTTCACTGGTAGTGTACAAGCAAATTATTTATTCTAAAATGCATAACAAAAAACTAAAGCTCCCTCTTTCGAGGGAGCTTCTTTCGTTTTCAGATGAAGTTCTATCTGTTTATTCTTATTTAAAGAAGATTGCTTTGTAACCCATTGCGAAGATGTAGAGTACAATCAAGGGAAGTACATAAGTTACATAGCCACGAATCCATTTCGGGAATTTGATACCGTTACCGGTATCAGCTTCTTTCATGAAGTTATCCCAACCCCAACCGTAACGGCTGGTGCAGAATGCCAAGTAAACCAAGCTGCCCAAGGGGAGGAGGTTGTTACTTACGAGGAAGTCTTCAAGGTCAAGTACGCAGGTACCTTTACCCATCGGTTGGAAATCGCTCCAAACGTTGAAGCCCAATACGCAAGGCATGGACAACAAGATGATTGCGAAGGAGCAGATTTTGATGGTTTTTTCACGAGACCATTCGGTAAGTTCGCTAACCATACAAACGATGTTTTCGAATACTGCGATTACAGTAGAGAGTGCTGCGAAGAGCATGAACAAGAAGAACAAGGTGCCCCAGAACTGACCGCCTGCCATGGAGTTGAATACGTTAGGCAGAGTTACGAAGAGCAAACCAGGACCGCCGCCAGGGTTAACGCCGAAGCTCATGCAAGCCGGGAAGATAATCAAACCGGAGGTGATTGCTACGAAAGTATCCAATGCCATAATCCACATGGATTCGCCAGTCAAGGATTGGTCTTTCTTAATGTAAGAACCAAAGATTGCCATGGAGCCGATACCCAAGGACAGGGTGAAGAAGGATTGACCCATTGCAGCGAAGATTGCTTCTTGGTTAATTTTGCTGAAGTCAGGCAACAAGTAGAATTTCAAACCTTCTGCACTGTTAGGAAGCATAATGGAGTTAGCTGCCAAAACTACAATCAAAACCAAAAGGCAAGTCATCATATGTTTGGTAATGCGTTCAACACCTTTTTGTACGCCCAAGTAGCAAACGCCCATACCAGTTGCAGTCATGAGAATCATATTGAAGGTCATTGCAACAGGGTCACCGAGGAGTGCGCCGAACACGCCGCCGATAGCGTTAGCATCAAGGCCCATTAAATCACCTACTGCCATTTTGTAGAGGTAGTAGGACATCCAACCGGAAACGGTGGTGTAGAACATCATCAAAACTACGTTACCGGTAATAGCAGCGTATTTGAAGAGATGCCATTTGGTTCCTTTAGGTTCCAAAATATCAAAAGATTTTGCTGCACTTCGTTGGCTGGCACGACCAACGGAGAATTCTGCTACCATGATGGGCAAACCCAAGATGAGCAAGAAGATTAAGTACATGAGTACGAAGGAAGCGCCACCATATTGACCGGTAATGTAAGGGAAACGCCATACGTTACCTAAACCAATTGCGCAACCAGCAGAGATGAGGATGAACCCCAATCTAGACGAAAAAGTCTCTCTTTCCAAAATTAACATCCTTTCTTTAGTGAAGAATACTTCATCTTTTTTCGGTATTCCATAATTATATATTATTTACTTGCTATTTGCAAATAAATAATATGTTACAGGTTGTTATTTTTTCAGGAGAGACTTTTGTTTTAGATTTTAAAGTTTATTAAACTTTTTGTACCAGAGCTGCTGCCATTTCTCTGAGAGTCGGTTTTACGATTTTACCGGTGCCGTTTTTAGGCATTTTTTCGATAAAGAAGTAATGGCGAGGAACTTTGTAGAGAGCCAAGTGTTCGAGCAAGTATTTACGAACTGCTTTTTTATCCAGTTCCATGCCTTCTTTCAATACGATGAAAGCACATACTGCTTGACCGCGGAGGCTGTCTTCAACACCAACTACTGCGCATTCCAGAACTTCCGGAATGGTGTAGATAACTTCTTCTACTTCACGGGGATATACGTTTTCGCCGCCAAGGATAATCATATCTTTGGAACGGTCAACGATGAAGATGTAACCTTCGTCGTCCATGTATGCCAAGTCGCCGGTATGGAGCCAGTTGTTACGCAGGGTTTCTGCAGAAGCTTCCGGTTGGTTCAAGTAACCGAGCATTACATTGTAACCTTGTACGCACAATTCGCCAACAGTGCCGTTGGGAAGTTTGGTATCGTTTTCGTCATGAATTTCAACTTTAACGTAGGGCAGTGCCAAGCCGATGGAACCAACTTTGATTTTATCGCCGGGGTTTACTGCGCAAACGGGAGCTGCTTCGGAAAGACCGTAGCCTTCTTGGGGATATTTGCCAAATTTTTCTTTGAAAGCTTTGGACAAATGAGCCGGAAGCGGAGCGCCACCACTTACGAACCAGCGCAAGGAAGCCAAGTGTTCAGGTTCTGCAGCGCGCAGGAACATTTGAGCGAAAGTGGGGATGCCACAGAATTGGTCAACTTTATGGGTAACAATCAAGCGCAGGATGTCTGCAACATTGTAGTTATCTTGGATAACGATTGCGCCACCTTTGAGCATAGGGCCTGCAACGCATACAGTCCAGCCGAAGCAATGATGCATGGGCAGTACGCAGAAAGCTTTATCTTTCGGTTCCATGGAGATTGCATTGGTGAAGCTGTGGATGTTAGCAATGATGTTTTTGTGGGAAAGCATTGCACCTTTGGGGTTACCGGTGGTGCCGCTAGTGTAAATGATGGAGCAGCATTCATCTTCGTGCATTTTTACAGGAGCAGGAACTGCTTCCGGAGCTGCGGAGATTTCTGCGAAAGTGATTTGTTCAACTTTGTCACAACCACGTTTTTCCAAAGCTGCTTCCAAATCAAGAACTTCTTGAACGAAAAGCATTTTAACGTTTGCGTCTTTAATGATGAAGGAAGTTTCAGTGGGGGAAAGCATAAAGTTGATGGGTACTACTACGCCACCAGCTTTAACGATTGCGTGATAAGCTGTAACGAATTCAGGGCAGTTTTTGCTGAACAAGCCAACTTTTTCGCCTTTTTGCAAACCTTTAGCTTGCAAATAAGCAGCCCAGTTATCAATGGTTTGGCGCAGTTCGCCAAAAGTAATTACTTTATCTTTGAAAATAAGTGCTGACCAGTCAGCAGGATGAGCTTCGATAGATTCGAAAAATAACATGGATTTTCCTCCCATTCTTGCAAGAGTAATAACAGTCTCCAAAATACTCTTGCGTAAATTCCATAGCTTAATTATACTAAAATTGAAGGTATTAGGACAATAGAAAATTAAATTTTTATAATAGATAGGAGAGTTTTTTTATGAAACTTATTTCTTGGAACGTGAATGGTTTGCGTGCTTGCATGAATAAAGGCTTTGAAGATTTCCTGCGTGCGTCTGAGGCAGATGCGTTTTGCCTGCAAGAAACTAAAATGCAAAGGGAACAAGCAGATTTTGTTTTCGATGGTTATGAAGAATATTGGAACAGTGCAGAAAAGAAAGGTTATTCCGGCACTGCCATCTTTTCTAAAAATGCACCGTTGAATGTAACTTACGGTATTGGCATTGAAGAACACGATAAAGAAGGCAGAGTTATCACTGCTGAATACGAAAACTTCTTCCTTGTTACTGTTTACACTCCCAATTCCCAAAGAGAGCTTGCTCGTCTTGACTACCGTATGGTGTGGGAAGATTTGTTCCGCGACTACTTGTTGAAGCTGGATGAAAAGAAACCTGTTATTGTTTGCGGAGACTTAAACGTAGCTGCGGAAGAAATTGACTTGAAGAACCCCAAGACCAATCGTAAGAACGCAGGCTTCACCGATGAAGAACGTGCTAAATTTAGAGAACTGAAAGCTGCAGGCTTTGTTGATACCTTTAGACACCTACACCCCGAAGAAGTTAAATACAGCTGGTGGAGCTACATGTTTAAAGCTCGCGAAAAGAATGCAGGTTGGCGCATTGACTACTTTGTAGTTAGCGAAAGAATTGCAGACAAGGTAAAGGCTGCAGAAATTCACACTGAAATTTTAGGCAGTGACCATTGTCCTGTAAGTATTGAGATTGATTTGTAATTTGGTGATACTATGGATTTTAAAATTCAAGCACCCTTTGAACCGTCAGGTGATCAGCCCCAAGCTATTGAAAGTTTGGCGCAGGGAATTGAACAAGGTCTTAGAACCCAAGTTTTGTTAGGTGCAACCGGTACTGGTAAAACCTTTACCATTGCCCAGGTAATTAACAAGGTGCGTAAACCGACTCTTGTTATCGCCCATAATAAGACTTTGGCGGCGCAGCTTGCCAGTGAGTTAAAAGCCTTCTTCCCTGAAAACGCAGTGGAATATTTTGTTTCCTATTATGATTACTACCAACCGGAAGCATATATTCCTCAATCTGACACCTATATTGAAAAGGACGCGTCCATTAATGATGAAATTGATAAACTGCGCCATAGTGCGACCAGTGCGCTCTTTGAAAGAAGAGACGTCATCATCGTTGCCAGCGTGTCCTGCATTTACGGTTTAGGTGCACCCCAAGATTATTACGATATGGTACTGTCCCTGCGTTTGGGGCAAATCGTAGATAGACAAAAGATTTTACATAAATTGGTAGAGATTCAATATGACCGCAATGACATTGACTTTAAACGTGGTACTTTTAGGGTACGTGGCGATGTTATTGAGGTTATTCCTGCTGCTTACGGAGAGAAGGCAGTGCGCATTGAACTTTTTGATGACGAAGTTGACCGCATTATGGAGTTTGATGTACTTACCGGTGAAATTCTTGCCCAACGTAATCATGTGGCAATCTTCCCTGCTTCTCACTATGTAACCAGTCGTGAAAATTTAGAACGTGCTATGGAAGACATTAAGGTTGAATTGGCAGACCGCTTAGAATTTTTAAATGAACGTGGCAAGCTTTTAGAAGCACAACGCTTGGAGCAACGTACCAATTACGATTTGGAAATGATGAACGAAATGGGTTACTGTTCCGGTATCGAAAACTATTCCCGCCATTTGGCAGGTCGTAAAGCAGGGGAAGCTCCTTTTACTTTGGTGAACTACTTCCCGAAAGATTTTTTATTGGTAATTGACGAATCCCACGTAACTTTACCGCAGATTCGTGCTATGTACGCAGGGGATAGAAGTCGTAAAGAAATGCTGGTAGAGCACGGTTTCCGCTTGCCTTCTGCTTTTGATAACAGACCTCTCACTTTTGACGAGTTCCAAGAACAAGTGAACCAAGTGGTTTACGTTTCTGCTACTCCGGCAAAATATGAAATGGAAGAAACTGAGCAAACCGTTGAGCAAATTATTCGTCCTACCGGTTTGTTAGATCCGCAAATTGAAATTCGTCCCATTAAAGGGCAAATTGATGATTTGCTTGGTGAAATTAATAAAGTTGCAGCAAGTGGTGAACGTGTACTTGTTACTACTCTTACCAAACGCATGGCAGAAGATTTGACGGAATACTTGAAGCAAGCAGGTGTGCGTGTACGTTACCTGCATTCTGAAATTGCTACCATCGAGCGTGCAGAAATTATTGATGCTTTGCGCGGTGGTAAGTTTGACGTACTTATTGGCATTAACCTTTTGCGTGAAGGCTTGGACTTGCCAGAAGTTTCCTTGATTGCAATTCTAGATGCAGATAAGGAAGGCTTCTTGCGTAGTGATACCGCTATGATTCAAACAATAGGACGGGCGGCGCGTAATGAACACGGTCGCGTAATTATGTATGCTGACCGTATTACGGACAGTATGCAACGTGCCATTGACGAAACCAATCGTCGTCGTGAAAAACAAGAAGCATATAATAAGGAACATAATATTACTCCTAAAACTGTTTATAAAGAGCAACGTCAGCTTATTAAGTTGACTAAGGTTGCGGAAGAAAGCGAAGCTGCTGATTACGCAGAAAAAGCGCTGAAAAAGAAATCTACCAAAGAACTTAACAGTATGGCTAAGGAATTGGAACGTCGCATGCAAGAAGCGGCAAAAGCACTAGATTTTGAGGCTGCTGCAGAATTGCGTGATCGATTGATTATTGTAAAAGGGAAGTTAGGACAGAAGTTAGTACCTAAGAAAAAGAAATAACAAAAGCAATTTATTGTTTTATGCAACATGAAAATGTTTAACGTTCCCTTTAGTATGAAAATATTGCTTCGCAAACAACTCGCTACGCTCAGACAAGTTTGCTCATTGCAATATTTTCTTGAATTAGGTGTCACTACATTTTCAAATCGTTGCTTAAAAACAAATAAATTGCTTATGAGGTTATGCATTATGCAAGACAAATTAATTGTTAAGGGTGCTAGGCAGCACAATTTGAAAAATATAACGGTGGAAATTCCAAGGGATAAGCTGGTTGTTATTACCGGTTTAAGTGGTAGCGGTAAGTCATCTTTGGCTTTTGATACAATTTATGCGGAAGGGCAACGTCGCTATGTAGAATCTCTTTCTGCTTATGCACGTCAATTTTTGGGACAGATGGATAAGCCGGAAGTGGATTACATTGAAGGTTTAAGTCCTGCAATTTCCATTGACCAAAAGACTACTAGTCGTAACCCTCGTTCTACCGTTGGTACGGTTACAGAAATTTACGATTACCTGCGCCTGCTCTTTGCTCGCGTGGGCGAGCCTCATTGCCCTTGCTGTGGTGAGCTTATTGAACAACAAACTGTTCAACAAATTGTAGATAGAGTGCTGGAAATGGAACAAGGCACTAAATTTATGATTATGGCGCCCATTGTCCGTGGTCGTAAGGGTGAACACGTAAAAGTTCTTGATGATATGCGTCGTCAAGGTTACGTGCGCATGTACGTTGATGGCGAAGTGCGTACTTTAGATGAAGAAATTAAGTTAGAAAAAAATAAAAAGCACAGCCTTTCCGTGGTTATCGACCGTTTGGCTGTGCGTGAGGGAATTCAGCAACGTTTGTCTGATTCTGTGGAGACTGCTTTGAAATTGGCAGATGGCTTCGTAGAAGTTGCAACCTTGGGTGAAAAAGCAGAAGTGCAGCTTTTCAGCGAGCATTTTGCCTGCAATGATTGTGGTATTAGCTTGCCTGCCATTGAACCTCGTTTGTTCTCCTTCAATAATCCGTACGGTGCTTGTCCTGTTTGTACTGGTTTGGGTATGAATATGGAATTTGACAAAGCGCTGATTATTCCTGATGGCAGTAAAACTTTTATGGATGGTGTTATTGCTTCCTTTAGCAATAATATGAATTCCTATCGTATGAAACAGCTTGGTGCTGTGCTTAGTGCTTACGGTTATGACTTTGATAGCACTTGGGATAGCTTACCTAAAGAAGTACAAAAACTTTTGTGGGAAGGCACCGGTGAGCAAAAATACAGCTTCTGGTACGAAAATTTACAGGGAGAAGTGCGTTTGCACGAAACTACCTTTGACGGTATTCTTCCCATTATGAAAAAACGTTATCGCGAAGCTTTCAGCGATAGCATGCGCCAAGATTTGGAAGAATTTATGACTAGCACTCCTTGCCCTGAATGTCACGGTTCTCGTCTGAAACCGGAAGTGCTTTCCATTTTAGTAGGTGGCAAGAATATTTGTCAGGTTACTAATTTAACTGTCCGTGATTGTATGAAGTTCTTTGAAGAACTGCAGCTTAGCAAGCGCCAACAAACCATTGCCCGCCAAGTTTTGAAAGAGATTATGGCGCGCTTAAAGTTCCTCAACGATGTAGGTTTGGACTATTTAACCTTGGATAGAAGTGCAGGTACACTCTCAGGTGGCGAAGCGCAACGTATTCGTCTTGCTACCCAAATTGGTAGCGGTTTGACCGGTGTGCTCTACATTTTGGATGAACCTTCCATCGGTTTGCATCAACGTGATAATAGCAAGCTTTTAGAAACTTTGAAGCATTTGCGTGATTTGGGTAATACTCTTATCGTTGTTGAACATGATGAGGAAACCATGTACGCTGCTGACGAAATTGTAGATATTGGCCCCGGTGCAGGTGAGCACGGCGGTAACGTTGTTGCCCAAGGTACTGCGGAAGAAATTAAATTGGTAGATGCTTCTGTAACCGGTCAGTATTTAAGTGGGAGGAAGTTTATTCCTGTTCCGAAAAAACGTCGCGAAACAGATGGACGCTTTATCTCCATTAAAGGTGCTCGCGCAAATAATTTGAAGAACATCAACGTAGATATTCCTTTAGGCGTATTTACCGTTATCACCGGTGTAAGTGGTAGTGGTAAATCTACCTTGATTAACGATATTTTATATAATGCTTTGGCGGCGAAGCTCCACGGTGCGCGCTTGCGTCCTGCGGAACACGATAGTATTGAAGGCTTAGAGCATACAGATAAAGTTATCAACATTGACCAATCTCCCATTGGTCGCACTCCTCGCAGTAACCCTGCAACTTATACAGGCGTGTTTGACTTTATTCGTGAGTTGTTCAGCCAAACTAACGAAGCCAAAATGCGCGGGTACAAGCCTGGTCGCTTTAGCTTTAACGTAAAAGGCGGTCGCTGCGAAGCTTGTCGTGGTGACGGTGTAAATAAAATTGAAATGAACTTTTTGCCTGACGTGTACGTTCCCTGCGAAGTTTGTCACGGTGCGAGATATAACCGCGATACTTTGGAAGTACATTATAAAGGAAAGAACATTGCCGAAGTGTTGGACATGACTGTTTCTGAAGCTTTGGAATTCTTTAAAAACCTACCGCGTATTGCTCGCAAGCTGGAAGTTCTTGAAGATGTTGGCTTGGGTTATATCCACCTTGGTCAAGCGGCGACAACTCTTTCCGGTGGTGAGGCTCAACGTGTAAAATTGGCAACAGAGCTTTCTAGACGCAGTACTGGTCGTACCATCTACATTTTGGACGAACCTACTACTGGTCTGCACATTGCCGACGTGCATAAACTTTTAGAAGTGCTGCAACGTTTGGTAGAAGCCGGTGACAGCGTAGTTGTCATTGAACATAATTTGGATGTTATTAAAACTGCGGACTACATTATTGATTTAGGACCTGAAGGTGGCGATAAAGGTGGTACCTTAGTTGCTTGTGGTACTCCCGAAGAAGTGGCGAAGGTTAAAGAATCTTACACTGGTCAATATGTGAAGCAGGCATTGGCGCAAGCCAAGAAAAACAGGTGGTATGAATGAGTGCTGAAGAATTCAGTGAAAAAATTCAACAGGCGTTAGCTGTATTGCCCGATAAACCAGGTGTGTATTTAATGCACGATGCAAACGGCAAGGTTATTTACGTTGGCAAAGCGGTTGTTTTGAAAAATCGCGTGCGTAGTTATTTTCGAAACCTTGCCTCCCACACGCCCAAGGTTAAGGCAATGGTGGAGAAGATTGCCGAAATCGAAACCATTGTTACCAGCAGCGAAGTTGAAGCGCTGATTTTAGAATGTAACTTAATAAAAAAATATCGTCCTCGCTACAACATTATGCTCAAGGACGATAAGACGTATCCGTTTTTGAAAGTGACTATGAATGAGGACTTCCCTCGAATTTACGTAACACGTAGGCAAGCTAGGGACGGGGCAAAATATTGCGGACCTTATGCTGACGTGGGGGCGATGCACGATACTGTGAAGCTGCTGCGTACAATGTTTCCATTGCGTACTTGTCGCAAAATGAATCCGGATAGACCGTGCTTGAACTATCACATTAAGCGTTGCCTTGCTCCCTGCGCAGGTTATGTAAGCCGTGAAGAATATGGCAATATGATTAAGTCCGTTTGTATGGTGCTTGACGGTAGAACTACGGAACTGGAACGTGACTTGAAGCGCCGCATGCAGGAAGCTTCCGATAATTATGCTTTTGAAGAAGCGGCGCGATTGCGTGACCAACTGCAAGCAGTAACTCGTCTTAATGAACAGCAAAAGGCGGTTACAGGCAGTGGCGGCGATATGGACGTTATTGGTTTTGCCAAAGATATGACTGGCATTTGCCTACAAATCTTCTTTGTGCGTAAGGGTAAGCTCATCGGTCGCGACAACTTCTTCCTGCCTGACGGTGGCGAGGCGGAAGCAGAAGTTATGTCTGCTTTTGTGAAGCAGTACTATAATGAAGCAACCTTCATTCCTAAAGAAATCGTCATTCCATTTTTGCCGGAGGATGAAGAAAAACAAATCATTGAGATTTGGTTGGCAGATAAGGCGGAGCGCAAGGCAGAACTTATTTTGCCCCAACGTGGCGTGAAAAAAGAATTGCTTGTGCTTGCCAATGATAATGCTAAAAAATTACTGGAAGAACGGTTGCGTAAAGGTAGCCTTGCTCTTAAAGATGACCTTGCTGCGGCAGAAGAATTGCAACTGGCGTTGGCATTGCCTAATCCTTTGGAACGTATGGATTGCTTTGATATATCCCATACTCAAGGTACGGAGACTGTTGCTTCCATGGTTGTGTTCCGTAACGGTAGCATTAGCAAAAAAGATTATCGTAAGTATAAGATTGTTTCTGCGGAAGGTAAGCCTGACGATTTCAAATCCATGCAGGAAGTTGTGTATCGTCGCTATAAAGATTACGAAGATTTGCCAAGTCTTGTTGTTATTGACGGTGGTAAAGGTCAGCTTAGTTCTGCGTTGGAAGTTATCCGTGGTTTAGGCTTGCACGATTTACCGGTTGTTGGTTTGGCAAAGCGTGAGGAAGAAATTTTTATCCCTGGTCAAAGTGAAAGTATCTTGCTTGATCGCGACAGTGCTTCCTTACATTTGATTCAACGTATCCGCGACGAAGCCCACCGCTTTGCAATTACCTTCCATCGTAAATTGAGAGGTAAGCGTAATCTTGTTTCTGTTCTTGACCATGTGGAAGGAATTGGTCCTAAACGTAGGCAGGAGCTTTGGAAAGCCTTTAAAACTTTGGATGCCATGAAGCAGGCTAGCGTAGAAGAGCTTGCTGCTGTTGAGGGTATGAACTATCCTGCGGCGCAGACCTTGTACGATTTCTTCCGCATGGAACTGCTGGATAAAAAAGATGCTTTAAAATAGTTTAGTATTTCACAGAAAGTTTACTGACTTTCTAGAGAATGTGTGCTATAATAAAGTTGCAAAGAAAAAGAAAGGGTGAGTCCGATGAAAAAATATATTTGTAACGTATGTGGTTATATTTATGACCCCGAAGTAGGCGACCCGGACAATGGTGTTGCAGCTGGCACTGCTTGGGAAGATGTTCCTGCAGATTGGGTATGCCCTCTGTGCGGTGTAGGCAAAGATGACTTCAGCGAAGAAGCATAAATAAATTCAAAATAAAAAGGCTCTGCGGTGTGCGCGGAGCCTTAATTTTTTTGTGGTGAAAAAGTTTCACGTGGATTTCACAACATCGAAAATTAAAAATGGATTATTGAATAATAATGAGATACAATATAGTTACGAAGTACCATGGAGAGTAAGATTGAATTGCTTTGACAATATCATTCAATTGTTTATAATGAGCACAATGGAGGTGTTTGCAATGCAAAAAATACCACAAGAACATATTGAGGCACTCATTGAATCAGAAAAACAGGAAGCGATGGGTAATGTTGAGTATGTAACTCATGAAGAACTTAAAAATAGCATAGAAAGGATATTTGCAGATTTTGACGAAGCCAAAGCAGTATAAAATTATTTATAAGCAGGTTTTTCAGAAAGAATTAAGCAGTATCGTAAGTTATATTTTGTATGCGTTACGCAATCGTAATGCTGCGAGAAAAATTTATAAAAATGTTGAACATATCTTTTATTCCAAGCAAAACATTTTAGAAATCTTAAAATAATTAGTCCACTCCCGTAAGTAGAAGAAGCTTACGGGATTATTTTTGTTTATGAGCAAGTTTATTTTAATGTATGTTAAAAAATGATAAAATGAGTTAAAGAAGTTATGAATAGAGGTGAACCCCTATGCCACTTTTGATTGTACGTAATGACATAACTGAAATGAATGTAGATGCTATCGTCAATACTGCTAATCCATTACCTATGGTTGGTAGTGGTGTTGACAGTGCTATTTACAAAAAAGCAGGTTTGATGGAGCTCTTGCGTATCAGACAAAAGATAGGCAAGTTGGCAGTAAGCAATATCGCTGTAACTCCTGCTTTGAATTTAAAAGCAAAGTACATTGTTCATGTTGTAGGTCCTCGTTGGCGTGGTGGCGATTCTCGTGAAGTAGAGCTTTTAACCAAGTGTTACAAAAATGTTTTGGAAGCTGCTACTGAATATGGCTGTGAATCCATTGCTATACCGCTTATTTCTACAGGGAATTACGATTTCCCTAAAGAATTGGCTTTGCAGACTGCTAAAGAAACTATCTCTAAATATTTGGAAACAAACGAGTTAAAAGTTTACTTAGTAGTATACGATAAAGAGTCTTTCCAAATTTCCAAGAGCTTGTTTGAGGATGTGCAATCTTACATCGACAAAAAATTAGTTCAAGAAATTTGTGCGATGAAAGCACCCCGCAGAAAATATTCTGCTGATTTCGAAAGAGACAATGATGAATTCTCTAATAAGATTGAGCGTTTATCAAATCTCGCGTGGGGTAAAGTTGCTTCCAAAGAAATAAAGACTGATAGTCGTTCTTTAGAAGATTTGGTGACAGAGCTTGAGAGCAGTTTCGCAGAGTCTTTGTTTAAATATATTAACGATAAAGGTTTGACAGACCCGGAAGTTTATAAACGTGCTAATTTAGATAGGAAGTTGTTCTCTAAAATTAGAAAAAACAAAAATTACAAACCCAGTAAAAATACTGCGTTGGCACTAGCTATAGCTTTAGAGCTTAATATTGATGAAACAAAAGATTTTATCGGCAAGGCAGGTTACGCTTTAACACGCAGTAGTAAAATGGATATCATCGTAGAATTTTTTATAAAACAAAATAATTACGATATCTTTGAACTAAACGAAGTACTGTTCTATTACGATGAACCGTTGCTTGGTTCAAATGTCGCCTGATGAGCGACCACTCCTTTGCTTAAAAGATCTATACTTAGGTCAACAAAGCAAAGGAGGTTTTCATTTTATGAAACAACTAACTGAAGTAGTATTTATCTTAGACCGTAGCGGTTCCATGAACGGATTGGAAAAGGACACCATTGGTGGCTTCAACAGTATGCTTGCTAAACAAACAGATGGCGAAGGTGACGTGCTGGTTTCCACTGTCCTGTTTGATGACAGATGCCAAGTGCTTCATGACCGTTTGCCTATTCAAGAAATTAAACCTATGACTGAAAAAGAGTATTATGTGCGTGGCTGTACTGCTCTTCTTGATGCTGTAGGTGGTGCAGTTCATCACATTGGTAACATTCACAAATACGCTCGCGAAGAAGATAGACCGAGCAAGACTTTGTTTGTAATCATTACCGATGGTATGGAAAATTCCAGCAAGCATTACGATTATGCGAAAGTGAAGCAAATGATTGAACGCCAACAAGAGCGTTATGGCTGGGAATTTATGTTCCTGGGTGCTAATATGGATGCGATTGGTGAAGCAAGACGCTTTGGTATTAAGGCACATATGGCGGCGGAATATTTGTGTGATGATATTGGTACTGCACTCAATTATGAAGCTGTTAACGAAGTTATGTGTGGTATCAGGGCGTGCAGAACAGTAGGGGCAGAGTGGAAAGCAAATATTGAGAAGGACGTAGCTAAGAGAAAACGTAGATAAAAATTAAACACAGTAATTAACAAAACGCTGTATAGCTTTAGTTCAACAGTGACTCCTGACGCAACATTTTAGTTAAAAATATCGTTGCCCACATATTCGCTTCGCAGATGTGGGCAATGTTTTAAAAATTACAGCTCAGGATGTGG
>JBGVIJ010000033.1:0-18050 GCA_045123075.1 Phascolarctobacterium sp.
TCAGCGGACAAACAATATAAGCTTGCCTACCAGCTTGTACTTGACGCACTAAACCTGCGTAAACGTCCTTGCGTTTTTCTTCCGTATAGCACAGAGTCTGCACAGGCTTACGCCCAGGCGGTCTTCCCTTCATTAAAGATACATCTAAATCTCCGTACACAGTCAACGCCAAAGTACGAGGAATGGGAGTTGCCGTCATGATTAAAACATCAGGAGCATGTGTAGATTTATTAGCAAGCTTTGCACGTTGCTCCACACCAAAACGATGTTGTTCGTCAGTTACAACAAGAGAAAGCTTAGAGAATCGTACATCATCTTGCAATAAAGCGTGGGTACCAACAACAATATCTACTAAACCAAGTTCCAAGTCCATTAATAAGCTTCTACGCTCTTTAGCCCTCATACCACCAGTAAGTAAAGCAATACGCATACCAAAAGGAGCCAAATATTCCGTCAAAGTTTCGTAATGTTGCACCGCCAGAATTTCTGTAGGCGCCATAATGCAACCTTGGTAGCCGTTCTCAGCGGCTTTTGCCAAAGCAAGAGCACTGACTACAGTCTTACCACTACCAACATCACCTTGCAAAATGCGATGCATAGGCTTAACATCTTGCATATCTAAAGAAATATCAAGCCATGCCTGTTTTTGAGCAGCAGTTAATTCAAAAGGAAGCTTAGCAATAATTTGAGCAAGCTTTTCTCCATCAACACCATGCTTCAAACCTTGGCGTTCCTCTTTTTGCTTACCTCTGTAAAAAAGCAAGCCACATTGGAGCAAAAACAGTTCTTCAAAAACAAGACGTTTGCGTGCTTCTGCCAACGCCTGCCAACTTTTAGGGAAGTGAATATTTTTGAGAGCTTCTACCCTACTGCACAACCCACATTTTTTTATAATGCTATTGGGTAAGCTTTCAGGAAGCTCCTCTTCAGCTTTAGCTAAACATTCTTTAACCCAAGCCTGTAAATTCTTTTGAGTTAAAGCACCAGCTAAATAATAGGTAGGAACAATTCCCAAACCTTGTTCAAAATCTTCACCCAGTTCTTGACAATGTGCTTCAGAAACCATCTTGGCAGTACGTCCACTTTTAACTCTACCAACAATAAGTAAGGTTGTTCCAGGTTTATACTTCTTAGCCCAGTAACGCTGCCCCATAAAAAAATAAATGTCAGCGAAACCGGTTTCATCACGTACGGTTAAAGTAGAAAAACGAGTTCTTCCACGAAAACTATCACGCACAGAATGAACTGTTGCTTTAAAAATTTGCTTGCTTCCATCCGTTGCCAGTTCCGCAATGGTTTTTAACTTAGAAAAATCCATATAGCTTTCTTGGCGAGGATAATGTTCCAGCAAATCACCAACTGTATTAATATTTAAGGCAGTCAAATCTGCCGCTTTTTTCTTGCCTACACCTCTTATTGAGGTGGTCGGTTCTTTCCACCACATAATTTTGTTACCAATCCTTAAAATTAACTTGCTTTTCCTAATTGTTTGTGGTATGATACTTTTGTTAAATTTGATGCAATGAACCTTTTAATAAATTCAAGGAGGTGGGAAATCATGGCATCTATCTGCGAAGTTTGCGGTAAAGGCACAATGTCTGGCAACAATGTCAGCCACTCCAACAGACACACCAAACGCGCTTGGAAACCGAATATCCAACAAGTAAGAGCAGTTGTAGACGGCTCCGTTAAACGTGTAAACGTTTGCACTCGTTGCTTGCGTTCCGGTAAAGTTAACCGCGCTATCTAATCCGTTCGGATTTAAAAAGAAGCCAAATACCTTTCGGTATTTGGTTTCTTTTTTATTTCCCTTATTACATTTTAGAACCACATTCAGGACAGAATTTAGCAGAACCGCTAACTCTTTCACCGCATTGATGGCAAATAACAACGTTTCTCATTTCACTTAATTTCTTTTCAAAAATTCTGTAGAAAAGCTCTACTTCTTCAGTTTCTTTTTTCCAAGAATAGATTTGCAATCTTGCTTTTGTAGCGTCCATAATTACATGCATAGTTTCTTCATCAATGGGTTGTACAGCAACTTGCATATGTTTATCTTTACCATGGAATTTAACGATGCATCTTTCTTCATCAACATCGTCAATAACGTCGCCCATCGGGCCCATTTCATTAATGCTCAACTTAACAATCTTCCAGCACAATGCTCTATCAACTTCATAAACGCGGTCATCAAAGCAACCGCCAGCACCTTCTATTCTCATAAACAGAACCTCCATAAAATTTCTATTACGATTATATCATAAAAAATCATTGCAGGCATTATACATAATAAGAAAAGTATGTAAAAAGATTTGTCTTGGTAGACATCATGTCAACTGATATATGTGGTATCGTAATAATTTTCTTTGGTTGCAAGCTGCTTTTTAATTTAATGTGAACGAACAAAAACTCCGTAACTTTCACTACGGAGTTTTTTATTACTTATTAAGGTCTATAACTCCAACCGCAATCATTGTGGTAAATCATAAGTCTAGTCTGCCCACCATCGATACAGATATTTTCACCGGTAATAAATCCTGCTTTATCAGAACACAAGAATAAAACCATATTTGCAATATCAAGGGGATTACCAGCTCGTCCTACTGGTTGCTGAATAGCATCTGCCCCTTCGTAAACAGTGTAATTGGTATCAATCCAACCGGGAGAAATGGAATTAACGCGAACTTTACCACCTAGGCTTACTGCTAACGCATGAGTAAGAGCGGAAATACCACCTTTTGCAGCAGCATAGCTTTCACTTTGAGGTTGACTCATACGGTCTCGACTTGAGGAAATATTAATAACGCTCGCTCCAGAAGCAAAATAAGGCATAAACAACTTAGTCAGCAAGAATGCAGCAGAAACACCTACACGCAAAGCATAGTTAAACTCCTCATAGGTACATTCATCAATCCCCTTAAATAATGGAGGTGCATTGTTAATCAAATAGTCTACCTTACCATGTTCACTGATAACTTTCTCGGCAAAACTGCGTAATGTAGCTTCATCACCAATATCGCCTACAAAATACTGATTTTCAGCAATATCAATAATGCAAACTTTTGCGCCTACTTTTTCAAATTCTTCAGCAATACACTTACCAATACCACCTGCTCCACCTGTGATAACTACTACTTTATCTTTAAACATATACCTTCTCCTCCATTCGGAAATAGGAATAGACACTTTTGTAAAACAACTATATGTATGAGTGTATTATAAAACAATCCTTTTTACAATATACTCTAAAAAACAAAATTGCTATCAGTTTATAGAAAAGAAAAAACTCCGTAGTTTTCACTACGGAGTTTTTTGTTGGTGATCCAGGAGGGATTCGAACCCCCGACCCACGGCTTAGAAGGCCGTTGCTCTATCCGACTGAGCTACTGAACCATATCTTTTATGGAGCGGGCGATGGGAATCGAACCCACAACATCAGCTTGGAAGGCTGAGGTTTTACCACTAAACTACACCCGCGTACATAACGCTTTTTCAATTGATTTACCAATTTTCATTGGTCGGAGCGGCAGGATTCGAACCTGCGACCCCCTGCTCCCAAGGCAGGTGCTCTACCAAACTGAGCCACGCCCCGAATACGAAGAATATTATAACTGTTTAACTATAAAAAGTCAAGTTAAAATATCAACGCAACACAAATTCTACCAAACAGCAAAGTTGTTCTTCTTTATAAATTGCCACAACATAACCTTGTTCAGTTTTAGCAAGCTTAATATTTGCAACATCATCCAAAACTAAAGCTTTTTTAAAATTAATACGGATAGCTTGGAAATTTTGTTCCTTATACAATTCTTCGGGCAATACTTCCATTGCCAAAGTTAAATAAGTTGTATTGTGTACGTGTTCATTGAAATCAATATCGCTTCTGCGCACAACAAGAGTTTTTTCAGCAACGAACTCTTTAGGCGCTGCAATCTTCTTCACAGGAGCTTCAATAACAGTATCAGGCTCCGGTTGATATCTTGCTAAATCAGTATCGCTAAAACGCACAGGTCTATTTCTAACTAAGTCAAGAATGGAAATGTAAGCTTGCGCTTTTACACAAGGGTTACCAGCAATATCCATCAACAAAAATTCACGAGTACTGCTAAGTGCACCAATATTACTATTTACCCAAGTCTTAATCTTATATTCTTCATTGTTCTTGGGTAAATTTAAGATACGAATATCCCAACCAGTCATAACCCAGTTAACTGCATTCTTGCTACGTTCCAGGACATCGTCACCTGTCAGTTCTGCGTGCTGCATAGCAACGTCATCTAAAGAATTAAGGATTGCATTAACAGTGATTTTACCGCTAACGCCCCAAGTATCAGAAAGGGGTTTTACTTCGCGATTGTAAAACATTTTTGTTCTCCTATAACTAAACTTTTCCCCAAAAAATTAAACGGTGGTTTTACGTAGATTTCTTAATTTGTAAGCTTCTTCTACAGTCATAATCTTTTTGGTGTTTTTCATAATTCTTTTGGAACCACGTTCACTACTATCAAAGCGAACTCTAATATCGTCATCGTAAACTGCTACAACAGTACCAGTACCAAAATCAACATGAATGATACGCATATTCACATAAAATCTATTTTTATTTGCATTACTAACTTTCTTCTTGTTAAAGCTAAATCTTCTTTCCATTATATTACTCCTTGCACTATATTGCTTTCTAAGTATATCACAAATACCATAAAAATAGTTAATTTGTTTTCTTAGAGTATTTAACGTAAAAAAACCCAAGATTTTACTCCTGGGTTTATTTTCATAGAATTATTAATTATTATTTGCAATGACTGCGCCCAAAATAGCACCTAAGATAATGCCGCCAACAACCTTGCCGCTATTATCTTTTTTGTGATGTTTAGGTGGCGGTGCAGGACGATGCACAACAACTTTATGTTTGTGATGAGGTGCTTTATGAACAGCAGGATGTTTTGCGTGCTCCTTATGATGAACTTTAGGTCGGCTATGTTCTACACGTTGTTCGTGGCGAGGCGGTTGACCTTCGTGTTTAGGAGCAGCTGCTGCAATATTGGTAAAGGGTAAGCTTAAAAACATAGTAGCCAAAGCAATCGCGACAGTTTTCTTTAAAACATTCAATCTATTAGTCATATGGTTCCCTTCTTTCTGTTAGTAGATTTTGTTTCTACTGTTAGTATAAAGAGGAATTATGACTTTACTATGTTTTTTAGACCAACCTTACGAAAAAAGACTCTGGAAAATTCCAGAGTCTTTTTAATTTGCAGTATACCCTTTTCTTATTCGAATCTGCCTTTCAAAACAGCTTCGCCGTTTAATACAGCAGTTTTGCCTTTAGCAAAGAGGTCGGTGATTTCCAAGTTAGCGTCCAACACCAACAAGTCAGCATCAGCACCAACAGCTACGCAACCTTTCACGCCGTCTTTTGCCAAAACGGTAGCAGGAGTGGAAGTCAAAAGCTTCAAAGCTTCTTCCAATGCCATGCCGCGTTTTACCAAACCTTGAATGGTTTTGTGCAAATATTTAGGAGAAGCATAGGTCAAGCCAATGCATTCACCTGCTGCATCAAATTTAGGTTGGCTACCAAAAGCGTCACTAGACAGAGTTACGTGGTCAGCAGTTACGCCGTCACGGTTGAGAAGTTCAAACAATTTGTCAGTGTGCAATTCCAATTCATTATCATCAGAACCAGC
The DNA here is from genome assembly GCA_045123075.1 of Phascolarctobacterium sp. Classification (GTDB taxonomy): domain Bacteria; phylum Bacillota; class Negativicutes; order Acidaminococcales; family Acidaminococcaceae; genus JAHHUH01. Next base: position 5,682 of record JBGVIJ010000033.1, read on the forward strand.
AGTGCAATCCATAAAGCCGCCCATGCGTACTAACTTCGCACCTTCGTCAATAAGTTCATCAGTTCTGAGCATATGAGTAGGCAAGAAGTTTTTCACAGGCAGGTCAGAATTTTCCAATGCGTAGAACAAAGGATCAAGTTTACCTTTGCCACTACCCATGTGCATTGTTACCAATCCCGGAGTATTGCTAAGCAAACCTGCGCGACGAGCTTGTACGCCAAGAGCGATTAAATCTTCACCGCTAGGATTGGAACTACGATGGTCGGACACAGCAACTTTTACACCAATCATCGGAGTAATCATTACGATATCTTTTTCCACACTACCGGTCATAGTGGTAGGAGGATAAGCATAATAGTTGGTCAAGCAATAAACAGTAATACCTTCTTCAGTCAAAGCACGAGCTTTAGCTACCAAGTTTTCAATGCTTCTGGTAATACCGTCAGTACCAAGCAACCCAACAACGGTAGTGATACCGTTAGTAGTGAATACGCTCAGATAAGATTCAGGCACGCGGGAAGCGGGACCTTGTTCACCGCCACCACCAGTAATATGTACGTGCAAGTCGATGTAACCGGGAACAACCTTTTTGCCTTCCAAATCAAAAACTTCTACTTCGGGCAAACCTTCGTAGCCTTCGATTTTGTCAGCAATGCGGCTTACTTTGTCGCCAATTACCAAAATATCTTTTTTACCTAAAAACGCAGGTGCATAAACCTGTGCATTTTTCAACAATTTAATCATTTCAAAGACTCCTTATTTTTCGTCTTTGTCTAATTTAGCAATACCAATACCGGTGAAACCGTAGAAGATTGCAATCATGAAACCAGCGTAGCAGAGGATTGCATACGGCAAGTAGTCAAGAGTTTCTACACCCAAGCAGGAAGTCATATACGCACCAGCTGCAGACCAGGGTACCAACGGAACGAATACAGTACCAGCGTCTTCCAAAGTACGGGACAAGTTTTTAGCAGCTAAGCCACGTTTTGCATAAGCATCACGGAACATTTCGCCCGGAACCAAAATGGAGAGGTAAGAGTTACCAGTGGTCAAAGCCATTACCAAGCAGGAAGCAACAGTGGAGCTAATCAAAGCACCAGTAGATTTTGCAACGCTGAGGATTTTTTCCAAAACAACATCCAAGCAACCAGAACGGCTCATGATAGCAGCGAATACGAATGCGCAGAATACCAACAAGGTGGTGCTCATAATGCTGTTCATACCACCACGGTTCAAAAGTTTCATTACTTCCATGCTGCAGGTGGAAGGATCAAAACCAGCAGCAGTAATCATAGTAACTTTGAAGCCACCAACGGTGGAAGCCAAAACGTTTTTCAAAGTGATACCTTGCAATACGATTGCTTCGATACCAGCAATAACGGTGGAGAGCATCATAACGGGAATGGTAGGCCATTTAAGCAAAGAGCCAGCCAATACAACGATTACAGGAACAACCAAGAGGAAGTTCCAGTCATACATAGCATCCAATTGGGTAAGCATTTTAGTTACGGATGCAGAGTTAACATCAGCAGAAGCATCGGAGTTCATACCAAGGAAAGCATATACAACCAAGGAGATAATGGTTGCAGGAATGGTAGTCCAGAACATGTGAGCGATATGTTCATACAAGTTGCTGCCTGCAGCGATAGGAGCCAAGTTGGTGGTATCAGACAACGGGGAAATTTTATCACCGAAGTAAGAACCAGCGATTACTGCACCAGCGGTAGCTGGCAAGGATACGCCCAAAGTGGAAGCGATACCCATAAGCGCAACACCCATGGTAGCAACAGAACCCCAAGAAGTACCGGTTACTACGGATACAACTGCGGTAATCAAGAAGGAAGTTACGAGCATCCATTGGGGGTCAACCAATTGAACGCCATAATAAATCATCAAAGGAATAGTGCCTGCTGCCATCCAAGTACCAACGAGAGCACCAACGCTTACCAAAATCAAAATTGCAGGCATACCTTTTGCAATTTTAATGCAAACTTCGTCCATAATATCGTCCCAGGTTACACCTACACGGAAAGCAACAAAAGCTGCAACGCATGCAACCAAAAGAAGCAACGGTTCGGTAGCAAAACCTTTTACACCTTTGCCATAAGTCAAAATAACCAACATTGCAAAAAGCGGAGTAAACGCTTCTAAGAAAGTCGGTTTTCTTAAAACTTTAGTTTTCTTTTCTTCACTCATCTTACAACCTCCAAATAACAATTTTACATTTGCAAAAAATTTACACACGCTAAGTATTTTATTATATTAACCTATTATGATTCAAGGAAAAGTTGTTTTGTATACAAAATACATTTGCTCAACAAATTAAAACGCACCTGCTAATGCAGATGCGTTTCGTATTTTTATCTAATACCGCCTTTGATGGTTTCCATTAATTCGATACGTTTAATAATTTCATTACCTTTTTCACTTTGCAAGTAAACCAAAGTACTTTTCGGAACCATGGCTGCTACAGCTTCCCAGTCACCTTCAAGAACAGCCTTACGAACTTTGGAAGCACTGATAACTTCACCTTCAGTAACTTCTCTTCTAGGAATGATGTGAAGTTCGATACCGTTTTCCGGCAGTATTTCACTCATTGCCATATTATACGCCATAGTAGTTTTATCGTTAGGTTCTTCACCAACGTAACGAGCAGTGATGTTCAGTTCAGGAGCAATGCGTTGTGCAAAAATCATTGCATCAAGACGAGTTTGCGCTGCCAATTCGTCAGTACCTTTAATGAAGTAAGTGGGGAAAGTTGCGTTAGAAACAATGTAGTCACCACCACTGATTACAACAACGTTGCGCAAATCAGCAACGCCTTGTTTCATCAAGGAGAAACGGTCAGAGAACGGAATAGCAGAACGATCTTCTTGTACTGCAAAAATAACTACCTCATCACTGTTACGAGCAGCTTCTTCAATTACAGCACGATGTCCCAAAGTAAAAGGATTACAGTTCATAATGATTGCAGAACGTTTTTTACCGTTACCTGCACCCAAGATGCGACCAATGCGTTCCAAATATTCTTCTAATGTATTGGTACCGGATTCCAACAAAGCAGCGAAAGGTTTAGCCACAGCTACTTTTTTGAAGCCAACGTGTTCAAACACTTTAACGTTTTCCGGTTTGGTATATACTTGGTTACCGGTTACACCACGACGATAAGATTCGATTTGCAGGTTACGAATGATACGACGAGTTAAGCCTCTGCCTTGATAAGACATCTTAATTGCAATATCTCTCATAACACGTCCGCCTAAAGAACCAGTACCAATAAGTTCTTCACCATCATAAAGGCCCATAGTATAGTCAATGTTACCGGTAAAAGTAAGATTAAAGCCATCCAAGAATTCAACAATCTTTCTTTTTTCTTCAGGGTTAGTCAAATAAATCTCGCGTTCTGTAATCATAATAATCTCCTTCTCAATGGCACATCCTAATTTTCATAGCCATTGTGTTAAAATATTTCGAGCTAATATGAAAATGTTATTCCCATTGTAGCATACAACTTAACTTATTCCAAAAATAAAATAATTTAAAAAGAAAAAACAAAAAACCAGTTGTTAAAGTGTAACACTTTAAACAACTGGTTCTATTTTTTATTCTCCTTCTTTACTTATGAGGATATACGCTACAACGCATACCAACATAAGAATCGGATAATACAAGTACGGCATAATTACCAGCGGAGTCAAGCCGGTAAGAGCTGCTGCAGAAAGCAGTTGCGCACCATAAGGAATCAAACCTTGACCAACAGAGGAAAAGATATCCAAAAGAGATGCACTGCGTTTTGCAGAGATTTTAAAGGTTTCAGCAATTTGTTTTGCCAAAGGAGCTGCCAATACGATTGCGATGGTGTTATTCGCAGTAGCAAAGTCCATCATCAAAACAAGAGCACCAATACCAAATTGACCGCCTTTGTAGCCACCTACTCTACCTTGAACGCTATCCAAAATCCATTTGAAACCACCGTTCATTCTAACAAGAGCACTTATGCACGCTGCCAAAATTGCAATAATGGAGATTTCGTACATACCGGACAAACCTTTGCCAGTCAAGCCAAGGATATTGCCAGCAGTGAAGGTACCAGTATACAAACCAACGAATACGGAAACAATGGTACCACCACCCAAAAGTGCAAATACGTTAACGCCAAAAAGTGCGCCAACCAAAATCAGCAAATAGGGTACGATTTGAATAACATTGTATTGCAAATCGGTATTAGCCACGTAAGCGTTACCACTGGAGATGGAGTAGAAAATCAAAACGGTTGCGATTGCTGCCGGCAGAACAATTTTAAAGTTAGCTTTAAATTTGTCGCTCATTTCGCAGCCTTGAGTACGAACCGCCGCAATGGTAGTATCACTAATCATAGAAAGGTTATCACCAAACATTGCACCGCACACTACTGCGCCAATGCACATCGCCGGATTATAACCGGTTTTAGTAGCAATATCCACGGAAATGGGAGCAAGTGCTGCGATAGTACCGCAAGAAGTACCCATTGCCAAAGAGATGAAGCAACCCATCAGGAACAAACCAGTTACAGCAAAATCTACCGGAATAATGCTTAAAGCAAAGTTTACGGTACTGGTTACGCCGCCAGCTGCAGTTACTACTGCACTGAACACGCCAGCCAGCAAATAGATGATGCACATGGTAATAATGTTTACATCGCCTGCACCACTTGCAGCTACTACCAGCTTTTCTTCAAAGCTGAACTTTTTGTTTTGTAAAAGTGCTACAAAAAGTGCTACCAAGAACGCCATGGTAGTAGGCATCAGATAAAAGTCACCGGTAATGATACCGCTACCTACAAACAGAACGATGAATACGAAAATAGGCAACAGTGCCATTATATTTTTATCTTCTTGATGATCTAATAAATATTTCATTAATTCCCTATCCCTAAATCAAATTCTTACAAACCAGCTTGTTCTCTCAAAGCTGCTGCTTTATCGGTGTGTTCCCAAGGCAGATCTACGTCAGTTCTACCGAAGTGACCATAAGCTGCAGTTTGTTTGTAAATCGGACGGAGCAAGTCCAATTCACGAATAATACCGCTGGGGCTCAAAGAGAAGTTCTTTTTAACCAGTTCAGCGATTTTTTCTTCATCAATTTTAGCAGTGCCAAAGGTTTCAACCAATACGGATACAGGTTGAGCTACACCGATAGCATAAGCCAATTGGATTTCGCATTTATCTGCCAAGCCTGCAGCAACAACGTTTTTAGCAACGTAACGAGCTGCATAAGCTGCACTGCGGTCAACTTTAGAGGGGTCTTTACCGGAGAAAGCACCGCCACCATGACGAGCCATACCACCGTAGGTATCTACGATAATTTTACGACCGGTCAAGCCAGCATCACCTTGAGGACCACCAATTACGAAACGACCAGTGGGATTGATGTAGTATTTAGTGTTTTCGTCCAACATTTCTGCAGGAACTACAGCGTTGATAACGTGTTCGATGATGTCTTTACGGATTTGAGCGTTTTCAACTTCCGGAGCATGTTGGGAAGAAATTACGATAGCATCAATACGAACAGGTTTGCCGTCAACATATTCAACAGTTACTTGAGTTTTACCGTCCGGACGGAGGTACGGAAGCACGCCGGTTTTACGAACTTGGGTCAAACGCAAGGACAGTTTGTTAGCCAAGTATGCAGGCATGGGCATCAAGGTTTCAGTTTCGTTGGTTGCATAACCAAACATCATACCTTGGTCGCCAGCACCGGTTTCTTCTTCTGCAGCGTTGCCTTCTTTTGCTTCCAAAGCTTTGTCAACGCCCATAGCAATGTCAGGAGATTGTTCGTCAATGGAAATAAGCACACCACAGGTATTACCGTCAAAGCCATATTTTGCACGGTCATAACCAATTTCAATTACAGCATTACGAGCAATGCTAGCAATGTCAACGTAGCAGGAAGTGGAAATTTCACCAACAACGTGGATTTGACCAGTGGTTACAACAGTTTCACAAGCAACACGACCTTTAGGGTCTTTTGCCAAAATAGCATCTAATACGGAATCGGAAATTTGGTCAGCAATCTTATCAGGATGACCTTCAGTTACGGATTCAGAAGTAAATAACTTTCTCATTCTAGTTTCCTTTCTTTTAATACACACGCTTGCCTAAAAATAAAAATGGCGTTCTCACACGAGAACGCCACAAATCAACGACTTAATGAAGCATTCTCATCTTACGTAACACGCAGGATTTAGCACCTTTTTGCAGACATCACTCTGCAAGGGTTGCTGCGGTTTCACAGGGCCATTCCCTCCACCGCTCTTGATGAGTAGTTTTAAAATTAACGTACCTAATTATAAGGTATATCCTCTAACTTTGCAATAGAAATGTAAAGAAATTTACACTCTTTCTACAAAATTTTTGGTTTATTTATTTGCTTTAAGTTCCATTACGGTATCAAGCAAAATATTAGCAACTTGGGTTTTAGCCATTTGTTCCAAGGAGCGTACTTCGCCACTGGGGAACAAGAACTTAACGATGTTGGTGTCAGCATTAAAGCCTGCACCAGCAGCAGTTACGTCGTTAGCAACAATCATATCCAAGTTTTTCTTAACGATTTTTTCACGAGCATTTTCCAAAAGGTTTTGAGTTTCAGCAGCGAAGCCTACCAAAACTTGATGAGCTTTGCGCGCGCCCAATTCTTTCAGAATGTCCGGGTTTTTATCCATAACAACAGTCAATGCGTCGTCAGTTTTCTTTTTAATTTTTTGATCAGCTACATCGCGAGGACGGTAGTCAGCTACAGCTGCAGCTTTAATTACTACATCCATATCGCCATAAGCAGCAATGCAAGCTTCCAACATTTCGTTGGTAGTTTCTACTTTTACGCCATTTACGTTAGGCGGAATTTCCAAAGCGGAAGGACCGGTAACCAAGAGAACTTCTGCACCACGTTGAGCAGCAGCTTGGGCAATGGCATAACCCATTTTACCAGAGGAACGATTACCTACGAAGCGGACGGGGTCAATGGGTTCACGAGTACCTGCTGCGGTAACGAGAACTTTCAAGCCAACCATGTCACCGTCTTTTTTCGCAAAGAAAGCGTCAATGAATTCCACAATTTGCTGAGGTTCAGGCAAACGACCAGGGCCAGTTACGCCACAAGCCAAATAGCCAACTGCAGGCGGCATTACGGTAACGCCGTGTTTTTGCAGTTTTTCAATGTTTTCCTGAGTAATCGGATTTTGGTACATACCGGTATTCATAGCAGGGCATACGATGATAGGAGCTTGCGCCGCCAATAAAGTGGTGGAAAGCAAGTCATCAGCAATGCCATTCGCCATTTTAGCCAGAATATTTGCAGTTGCAGGAGCTACGACAAAAGCGTCTGCCCAGTTAGCAAGAGAAATATGTTCTACATTAAATTCTTGGTTGGAATCCCACATGGAAACAGCAACTTTATTGCCACTGATTTCTTTAAAGGTTAAGGGAGTTACAAATTGTTGAGCGTGTTCAGTCATAATAACACGCACTTCTGCCCCTTGCTTACGCAAACGGCTAACCAAATCTACAGCTTTATAAACGGCGATGCCGCCGGTAACACCTAATGCGATTTTTTTACCATTCAGCACGATGGCTTCCTCCTAAACTTATACGTTTTTAGTACGTTCGTAAGTAATGGTATCAACAGAAATTTCTTTCAAAGCGCTGCTTACTTCTTTTTCTGCAGCGTTTACGCCGGGAACAGTCAATTCACGAGCGCGTTTAGCAGCCAAAATAACCAAAGTGTATTTGCTGTCCACCTTTTCAGCCAAATAATCGATGGAAGGATCTACCATAGACATTTTATATCACTCCTTGTTTTTCAAATTCAATTTACAGATTTCGTCAATAATAAAATAAGTTCTTGCCACACGATAGCGCTCTGCTTCCATCAAAGTAAGAACCTTATTAGTAGCTTTTTCCGCTACATCGTTGACAATAATATAATCATATTTAGAAGCGTAGGTTAATTCGTCAGCAGCTGCTGCCATACGACGTTGGATAACCTCTTCGCTATCAGTACCACGTTTATAAATGCGTGCGCACAATTCGTCTAAAGAAGGCGGAGTGATGAACACAAATACGCCATCAGGAAAATGCTCTTTAACTTGTAAAGCACCTTGGATATCAATTTCTAAAAGAACGTCCCTGCCTTCGTTTAATTGATCCATAACGAATTTGCGCGGGGTGCCATAATAATTGCCATATACTTCTGCGTATTCCAAGAATTCGTCATTGGCAATCATTTCTTTTACTTCATCAACAGTTTTGAAGAAGTAGTTTACGCCGTCAACTTCACCAGTGCGGGGTTGACGAGTAGTAACGGATACGGAATAACCCAAGTCAGGTAATTGCTCACGGAGCATTCCGCAGATAGTTCCTTTACCTGCACCGGAAGGACCAGAAACTACAAGCAATACACCTTGAGGTTTAACTTCATTTCCCATCAAAAGCCACCACCTATTCTTCGTCTTCGTCGTCAGTTTGAATCAAACGATTTGCAACAGTTTCAGGTTGTACTGCAGAAAGAATGATGTGACCGCTATCGGTAACAACAACTGCACGAGTACGACGACCATAGGTTGCGTCAATCAACATACCTTTATCGCGCGCTTCTTGGATAATGCGTTTGATAGGTGCAGATTCAGGACTGATGATAGAAATAATACGATTAGCAGCAACAATGTTACCAAAACCGATGTTGATTAATTTAATATCCATAAAAGCCTCCCGTGTTTATTCAATGTTTTGAATTTGCTCACGAATTTTTTCAATTTCAGCTTTAATTTCTACTACAATTTGTGCCAAGGTATAATCGTTAGCTTTAGAAGCAATGGTATTTGCTTCACGGTTGAACTCTTGAATCAAGAAGTCCAGTTTGCGACCAACAGGTTGGTCGGAGTTGATGATGTTTTTGAATTGCTTAATATGGCTTTTCAAACGAACAATTTCTTCGGTAATGCTTGCACGGTCTGCAAAGATTGCAACTTCTTGGAGCAAGCGTTCCGGTTCAACGGTGATATTGTGGTCAGCCAAAAGATTGTTCAAACGATCAGTCAATTTAGCTTGATATTCTTCCACAACCATCGGAGAACGAGCTTCAATTTGAGTAAGTTTTTCAGCAATCAAATCTGCACGGTAGATGAAGTCACCGTAAATGTTACCACCTTCGGTTTCACGCATTGCTACCAAGTTTTTCAATGCTTCAGCAACAGCTTGTTCAACTTTAGGCCAAACGGTTTCTACATCAAAGAAGCCTTCTTTAACGTTGATGACGTCTTGGCAACGAGAAAGGTACATTACTTCTTGAGCGCTATTCAAAGTAAGTTCTTCCAAACCAATAGCAGAACCAACTTCTTGCAAAGCTCTGTGGTAAGCAGCAGCCAAGTTTTTATCAACTTTCAAAGTGCAGTTTTCACTGGAAGTGTAGTCTGCGTTGATGAAGACATCAATACGACCACGATTAACAGTTTTCAAAATGGTTTTACGAATTTTATCTTCCAAGGGATTGAGGAAGCGGGGTAAACGGATTGCAACTTCATTGTAACGATGGTTTACGGTCTTCATCTCTACAGTAACGGAAAAGTTTTCGTCTTCGTATTGACCGCGACCAAAACCGGTCATGCTTTTTAACATGAATTCCTCCTAACTGACGACTTGCGCCTAACGAACTTTTTTCAATAGATAAGGCTTCACAAACTTGCTTATCTTGAAGAATAATTATATCACACTTTTTTCGTTTTTTCAGCGTTTTTCTACGCTTTTCGCTGAAAATCTTTGCCGTTTTCGCTCTTATTCGTTATAATTAACTTACATTCTATATTAAACATTCGTGATTAATTGCTTCCGCTCATGCAGAAATGCTTAACGCTCCCTTTAGTATGAAAATATTACCTCGCAAACAACTCGCTTCGCTCAAACAAGTTTGCTCGTTGTAATATTTTCTTTATTACAGAGTCGCTACATTTCTGAATGTCGCTTTAAAGCAATTAAATCACTCATTGTAACTTCATTTAGCAATTTAATTACTCTCAAGCAACAATCAGGGAAATTTTAGTGACCTTAATTCAAGAAAATATTGCTAAGGACACATCCTGAGCTGTTATTTCTAAGATTTCGAATAATCTCCGAAGCGAATATGTGGACAGCAATATTTTCATACTAAAAGGAACGTCAAAAAATTTTCCGTTGCAGAGAGTATTAAATTGCGAAAGATATATAAGAGGTATCTATGAATCTCGAAGGCTTAACTTTAAAACTCGTTACTGACAACTTGATAAAGCAACTTGAAGGCGGAAAGATTTATAAAATTTTCATGCCCACTCCGAACAGTTTGCTACTGATGGTACGTCGTGACCGCGACACTATCGCCCTGCTGGCAGATATGAACGGCGGTAGCCCTGCACTGTACTTCCCCACCAAGCTTCCTGAAAATCCGGAAGTACCTCCTACATTATGTATGCTTTTACGCAAACACTTGGAAGAAGGACGCATTGCTAAAATCTCCCAAAGCGGACTTGACCGTGTTATTACTATGGAGATTGATTTACTTGGAGCAAGCAGTAAGATTGTTACTAAGAAATTGATTTTTGAACTTACCGGTAAAAACAGCAACATTATCTTCGTTCAAGACGATGTTATCTTAGACAGCTTGAAGCACGTCAACGCAGCTCAAAGCAGTTACCGTATTATCTTGCCGGGCAAACCGTACATCGCCCCGCCTCCCCAAGAAGGCTTAAACTTACTCACTACTCCCGCAGAGAAAATAGCAGAAGCTGCCGGCAAACTTCCCGCCGCCAATATTTCCAAAGCTCTTATTAGCGTAACTACCGGTATTGGCAAATTTACTGCTAATGAAATTTTGGCAGAAGCGGATATTCTTCCCAACAAAGTTGGCTTAGAATACCACGACCTTCCCCGCTTGACTGCTGCTATTGAAAAATGGCAAGAACGTATGGAAATGAACTTGCCTGTTTACGCACTGGTAAGCCGTACTAACCAGGTTAAAACTATTTTGCCCATGGCTCCCAAAAATTTAGAGCAAGGCATGCAAGTAAAAGAGTTTGTTAACATCAACGAAGCAATCTGCTTCGCCATGAGCTTAAAGCCCATCCAACTTCCTCAACACGAGCAGCTCCAGAAAATTGTTACTACGGAAATTGGCAAGCTTACTAAAAAATTGGACGCTCTCGGAAATGACTTGCTCACTGCCAGCGATGCGGAAGCTCAACGCATGCTTGCAGATACCATTATGGCAAACATCTACCAAATAAAAAAAGGTCAGCAAAGCGCCGACCTCATCAATATTTACGATGGAGAGCCTGTTACCGTTGTACTATCTCCCACTCTCAGCCCCACTGAGAATGCACAAGCTTACTACAAACGCTACAATAAATATAAGCGTGCGCAAACAGAAGTGCAGTTGCAATTAGAAGCTACCCAAGAAATGTTGGACTACCTTGCTAGCATCGAAGCTTCTCTTCTCACTGCAACAACAAAGAGTGAAATTGAAGAAGTCACTCAAGAATTGACTGCAGTTGGCGTTTTAAAAGAAGTTGGTAAGAAAAAGAATAAGGCAGGCTGGACTAAATCCCAACCTTTGCACATCAAGCTTAACGAAGATACTGATTTATACATCGGTAAAAACAATAAGCAAAATGATTACGTTACCTTTACTGTTGGTGGACCCAATGATTTATGGTTCCACACCAAAGATATTCCGGGAAGCCACATCATTTTGAAAACTACTCTTCCCGAACCTACGGAGCGTGACATTGACATTGCGTGCCAACTGGCAGGTTATTTCAGCAAAGCTCGTAATGGCAGTAACATTCCTGTAGATTGCACTAAACGTCGTTACGTTAAGAAGCCTAGTGGAAGTAAGCCGGGATTTGTAATTTTTACCAACAACAGCACTTACTACACAACTCCTGATGAAAACTTAATAAATGAACTGCTAAAATAAGAAAACGCCTCTTGCATCGAAACAAGAGGCGTAATTTTTTATTTAGAGGTTGCTTTCCAAATCATACCAACGATGATACCAAGCAAGCACGGTGTAATCCAGCCAAAGCCAATGTTATAAAGCGGAACGTAAGCACTTAAAAGGTCACCTACGAAACCGATGTCAGTACCGCTAGCACGCAAGCCGTCGAAGATTGCGAAGATAGTGGTAAAGAACATACACGGACGATAGATTTTAGGATCACGATGGAAAATACCATTGCACAAGTTCAAGAGAACGATAACGATGGTAATGGGATACAGAATGCACAATACGGGGATTGCGAACTGAATCAGCTTGCTTAAACCAACGTTAGAAACAACAAAGCTGAATAAACAAATGACAGCAACG
>JBGVIJ010000034.1:0-30721 GCA_045123075.1 Phascolarctobacterium sp.
CTATAAATTTCCAAACGTACAGGTGCGCCACGCTTACGTTTGCGCAGAGATTTTTCTACTTCTTTCATCAAATCATCAATGTCGTCTTCTTCTACGTCCAAATCAGAGTCACGAGTTACCCTAAAAGGAACCATATCTAAAATTTGGCAACCATTAAACAAATCAGAACAATGGCTGGCAATAATATCTTCCAAGAACACAAAGGTACGCTTTGTTTCACCGGGTACTTCCGTAATACGGTCAAGTACGGAAGGAACTTGCACCAAGCCCATACTGTGTTCCCCTTCATTATTGATAAGTTCCACTGCCAAGTTCAAAGTCTTATTAGCCAAAAACGGGAATGGTCTAGAAGCATCTACCGCCATAGGAGTTAAAACAGGATAAACCAATTCGCGATAATATTCTTCTAACCAATTCTTGCCCAAATAACTCAAGTTAACAACACGCTTAAAGTGCAAACCCACACCGCTCATTTCTTTAATAAGCGCCAGCAAATACTTACTTTGAGTTTTTACTTGTTCGTGAGCAGCTTCAGAAATTGCTTCCAACTGTTCTTTGGTAGTCATGCCGGAAGCATCACGAGTATTCACGCCGTTATCCAGCTTGTCCCACAAGCCGGCTACACGCACCATAAAGAATTCGTCCAAATTAGACGCAGTAATGGCAATGAACTTCAAGCGTTCCAAAAGAGGTGTATCCTTCACAGAAGCCTCTTTCAAAACACGCAAGTTAAACTTAAGCCAGCTTAACTCGCGATTATAAAAATATTCAGGTTTGGTTAAATCTAAAGCTTTCATTAATCATTCACCCGTTCTAAAACTGCTTCCAAGCCGTAAACTTCTTCAAAGAAGTTAGCTTTAGAAGAAAAGGTCCATTCTTCCAGCGCCAAATCCTGTTTGCTGGTTGCTTGAACATACATAGTTTTATCTTTAACAATTACGCTACATTGTCTGATTTTTTGCAAGTAACTACGGTCAAGAGCATCTGCCAAGCGGATAATCGCCGCCAGCTTCGCTACAACCGCAATCATATCTTTATCTATAGTGGGAGCATTGACATTATCTGCTTCAAAAAGTTTATTGGCATGGTAGTACGCTGCCAAAGCGATAATCTTTTTATCCCTATCACTGAAACCGATAATATCCGTCGCCATAATAAGCTGATAAGTATGAATAGAGTGGCTACGCATACAAATATACTTACCTAAATCATGTAGGATGGCAGCGCCACGCAAAAGTAAACGTTCACGCTCACCCATACCATAATTTTTCGCCAGTTTATCAAACATTAAAAGAGAAAGTCGTTCCACCTGATTAACGTGTTGCTTATCGTAAAGATAACGTCTACCGACACAATGGAACAAGCCTATCAGTTCACGTTCCCAATGTTTACACATCACTTCACTGGTTTTAGTTCCAATGTGTAAAAGCTGCATTCCGTCGAGAAAACGGTCATTAGTCACGATAATTTCTTTAGCGGGGACAAGGTCAAGCAATTGTTCATACAAAAGCACGGTGGGCAGGACAAGTTCAGCCACACTTTCGGGAATATTATAAACTTTGATAAGTTGGGGCAGGTTCAGCTTACGCATTTCGCTAAAGAATTTTTGGAAATCTTCCGCAGCAATGCGGTGTACCTTTTGTATAATATCCAGTCCCAACATTTTCAAAACAAGCTCTGTTTCTGTACCGGAAAGCACCAAACAACGCACGTGGTCTTGTGGCAATTCACGACGCACCGAACCGATGGTACTGGAAAGAAATTCTGTCAACGCTCTATTGAAATTCAAGCTTTCACGCTTATTACGTTCAAAACTTTCCTTAATACGAATAATACCAATATGGAAATTTTGCTGATACTTAATTTCTTCGTCTTGTACAAAGGTAATGCCCAAGCCCCCGGAAGAAATATCCATCATCAGCATGCCTTCGCCGTCACTATTAATCTTACTTTCTTTTAAGGTATTGCGGATGGCAACATACTTAGTATAAATTTCACGAGGCATATCTACAACGTCAACTACTAACCCGGTTTTGCTATAGATTTGGTCCAGCAAAAAGATTTGGTTACGAGCTTCACGAACAGCAGTAGTAGCCTGCATCTTGTATTCTTCCACACCGTATTCTTCCATTAAAGTTTTGAACCCTTGCAAGATTTCACAAATCTCATTTACAAGACTAAAGGGGATAATCTTATTCTTAAAAGTTTCTTCACCAAGACGTACCCGTTTAGAGCAGCATTCAATAACTTTATATCTATCAATACCACGGTATTCGGTTATCTGCATACTAATCATCTCTGAGCCTAAATGAATGGCTGCAAATGTAGTGTAAGATTTACGCTTCATGGTATAATCCTCCTTACTTCTTGTCGTATAATTTTCTCTATCGTCACACAAATTCCTGCGACTTTACAGACATTTAACAAGTATACTTTGCCTTTTCCCAAAGAGCTTACATAAATTACTTAATAAATTTTCAAAACGTGCAGGAATATTGCGAACTACGGGAAATATATACAGTAACTATACTCTTGCGAGGTATTTACTATGCAAAGAATCGCAATCATCGACATAGGCTCCAACTCCGCGCGCCTTGTCATCAGTCACATTTATAAAAACGGTGCTTACAACATGGTTTATAACCAAAAGGAAGCTTTGCGCCTGAGCCAAAAGGTGGACAGAAAAAACATGCTTACCGAAGCCGCCTTTGCTTCCACAATCGAAACCATGAAAAGCTTTGCTTATATGTGTAAAATTTACCGTGTAGACAAAACCATTGCTGTTGCTACTGCTGCAATCCGCAATGCCTACAATGGTGCAGATTTAGTTTCCAGGGTCATGGAAGAGACAGGAATCCAGCTACACATCATTTCCGGTAATACAGAAGCATACATCAGCTATCTTGGTGTAATCAACACCTTAGATGTCAGAGACGGTATCATCTTCGACCTTGGCGGTGGTAGTACGGAACTCATACTTTTCCAAGACCGTCAAATTGTAGAATCTGTTTCTCTGCCTTTGGGTGCAGTAAATACTACGGGTATGTTCAACACTCGTAATGTAATGCCCCCCAATGTTTACAGCGACCTTAGCTTCTTCATCACCAGTAATTTAGATCGCTACCCTTGGCTTAAACAACAAGGCTTGCCCTTAATCGGCGTTGGTGGCACTGCTCGTACCGTAGCGAAGATGATTCAACGTAGTAAAAAATATCCTGCTACTAAAATTCATAACTACTCTATGACTGCCCAAACTTTCCGTGCGCACTTCAACAAACTGCGTGATACCAATTTAGAGCAACGCAAAAAAATCTCCGGTCTTAGCAGTGAGCGTTCTGATATTATTCTTGCAGGCTGCAGTATCATTAGTTGCCTTTTCGATGTTTGCAACAGCAAGAAGCTCATCGTTTCCGGTTGCGGTTTGCGTGAAGGCTTATTCTTCGACTACTACTGCAAAGCGCATAACTTGCCCTTAGTTGCCGATAACATCTTACAACGCAGCCGCGAAAATATTTTGAAGCTGTATACTCCCGATACTTCTCACAGCAAGCACATTACCGCACTTGCTCTGAATATGTTTGATAGTTGGCCTAAGCTTCACGGCTTAAACAAAGGTTATCGCAAACTTTTGGAAACAGCAGCACTCTTGCACGACATTGGTATTACCATCAACTTTTACAGCCACGCTCGCCACAGTGCGTACATGATTCAAAACGCGCAGCTCTTTGGGTTGAGCCACAAAGAACAAGTAATTACGGCTGCAATCGCAGGCTGGCATAATGGTGTTTCGAAAAACTACTTTAAAGATAAATTCTACAAAGATATGTTGGACGACGAAGATTGGGTAAGCATCAACAAGCTTGCCCTGCTCCTTGCCTTGGCTGAAAGTCTTGACTATTCTCAAACCAACCTTATCAACAACATTCACCCCTACTTGGATAATCGTGGCGCTATCATTAAAATCTTCGCTGACGAAATTCCCAGTATCGAAATGCACCAAATCAAAGGCCATCAAAATTGGTTCCGCAAAATTTTCAACGCAGAACTGACTGTTGAGTTAGCCAATGAAGAAAAGTGAAAACGTAACAATAAAAGCGTATGACTTCTGAAAACCAGATGTCATACGCTTTCTTTATTAGCGAATATTAAATTTACCTCATCCCATTTAATTTCAAATTAAGGGATGTAAAAAGTTCCTTGTTATCTGCAACGAACTTCTCGCTCATTTGCGGGAAAAGCTCCTTGCTAAACTTGGCGTTATGTTTTACCTCTGCCAAGTTCAAAATAATTTGCGGAACGTCGTAATAAGCAAGCTCCTCTGCTTCGCCAAATAAAGCATTAGCTTTATTAGTTAACAGAGCCACACGACGAGGTTTGTTCTCAAACTTTTTAATGATAGGCGTATGTCTAAAATCACCCATCAATAGATGATCACCTAAAATTACAATAACAGTTTCCTTGCCGTTAGGTTGCGCTTCGATAAATTCAACGAAGTCTCCCAAAAGATAATCAAGGCTCGCTAGTGCAAACTCGTGAGTTCCATCGGGAACGTTTGCGTTCACATAAGGACGCATTCTTTTATCAGGAACTCCTTTGGGGAAGTGAGTATCCACCGTCAAAAGTGTCAGATTAAAGGGTTCACTACCTTGCGCCAATTTAGCATACTCTGCTTTCGCCATACGGAACAGGTCGTAATCGTGTACGCCCCATACAGTTTTTACTGCATCTTGGCATTTATCGTGACCTTTCACTTCATAACCAAAGCAGCTCATAATATTGCCAGTCCCTGCAAAATTCATATCACCGTTGGATAAAAGCAAATTCTTATAGCCAGCTTGCTTGAGCACGCCTGCGTAGGAAACTGCATTACTTTGGCGAACTCCGCTAAAAAGCGTATCACTGTTAGCACCGAGATAAGCAGGCAAACCAGTTTGAGTTGCGTAAAGTGCACCAACAGTCCAATCCGCACCGTCAAGACATTTATAATTGGTGTGGCTTTGCCAACCTTGTGCCACTAAATTATTCAAGTTAGGCACTTCGTCAGCGAAGTTTTTATTTTGCAGGAAGTTTGCTTCTAAAGACTCACAGTAAATTACCACAAGGTTCTTGCCTTTTTGCGCTACAACTTTATTGGTAGCAACGTATTCCCCCTTCGCTCCAAGTTTACTTAAAATTTGCTCACTGCTCAACGAAAAGCTTTGCTTCATCTCTTTGGCAGAAAGCAAGATATTTTGGTAGGCAGTCCCAGTTTCAGAAAAGAACAGGCAAATTACAGCAAGAACTACCAATCCGCAGGAAAGTGTTTTATTTTGAGAAGCACTTTTATTTTTGTGAGAAGTTTCAATAGATTCTTCCGAAGCTGCGTGGAAAGCCAAGCGTTTATACGCCAACCAATGGAGCGCAGCAACTAAGAGAAACATTCCCACGCCACCGTAAAAGTAAGCAGGCGTAACTTGCGGTGCCATGGCAAGCATAGTACCATCAATACGAGTAAGAGTAGTGTAATCAATGTGTTGCCCCATAATTTGCAGGCACAAAAAATCCATGGAAGCAAGCACGTAACCCACAAAGGAAATCGCCACGCCAAGTTTCTTGTTAGGAACAACGCACCAACCCAATATTAAAAATGCTATAAAAAACAGAATAGTATCAAACATAAAGAACTCCATAAAAATTTATAAGTTCATTATAACACAAAAGCACTGCACCTAAAATTTAGATACAGTGCTTAAATTTTTATCAGGCTTTTTATTCAGTTGCAGCTTTAAGAATTCCGTAAACCATCAGTGCGGAATTATAAAGGTCTTCTTCCTTGATGAACTCTTCTACAGTATGCACATTCTTCATACCGGTACCAAGAATTACGCAGGGCACGCCATAAGCATTGAAGAAGTTAGCATCACTGCCACCGCCAGTTTGAGTAATGTCCAAAGGCAAGTTATAAAGTCCGCAAGCACGTTCTGCCAATTTTACAACAGTGCTGTTGGTATCGATAAGGAAGGAGCTGTATTTATGCTCTACTTCTGCAGTGAACTTACCGCCAAATTTTTCAACAGCATTGCAGATGGTAGAAACAAGTTCTTCACGTACTGCTTCCAACTTTTCATTATTTCGACTACGCACATCGCCTTCAATCACAACTAAATCAGGCACTACATTAGTCGCAACGCCGCCACCAATAACACCAATATTACAGGTAGTTTCTTCATCAATACGACCATAACGTTCTACTTCCGCCAAAGCTTTAGCCGCAATCATAATAGCGTTGATACCTTTCTCAGGCTCTAAACCGCCATGAGCTTTTTTGCCATGTACACTAATCTTCCATTTATATTGACCGGGCGCACCAATTACAACTTCGCCAGGAGCACCTTCGCCGTCAAGAGCATAAGCAACTTCTGCTTTCAGCTTGCTTCTATCCATGCAACGAGAACCGTTCA
Organism: Phascolarctobacterium sp.; assembly: GCA_045123075.1. GTDB lineage: Bacteria > Bacillota > Negativicutes > Acidaminococcales > Acidaminococcaceae > JAHHUH01. The sequence goes on from JBGVIJ010000034.1 coordinate 6,441, forward strand.
CGCCGCCTTCTTCCGCAATAGTGAAAAGAATTTGGATATCGCCGTGTTCAGCGTTTTCTTCCACAATCATGCGTACGCCTTCAAGGATGCCTACTACACCGGACTTATCATCACCGCCCAAAATGGTAGCGCCATCACTATAAAGGTAGCCGTCTTTTTGCACAACGGTAGTACCACCGCAAGGTTCCACCCCGTCCATATGTGCAGAAAACAGTACACTGGTAGCGCCTGCTTTATTGCCAGGTAAGAATGCCCACAAATTACCGCAATTACCACCAAGCTTTTCGCCAGCATCGTCTTCTTCTACAGTAAAGCCTAAAACTTCTAATTTAGTGCACAATAATTCAAAAACAGGGCGTTCCTGCAAAGAACGACAGGGTACTGCTACAATCTCTTTGAATTCAGCTAACATTCTTTCTTTGTTTACAGCTTTCATCCTTCAAACCTCACAATCACAAAATACCGGTATGTTCTAATAAAATCTTCACGCCTATACAAATAAGTACTGCGCCGCCACAAATATTTGCATTTTTACCTACAGCAGAACCAAGCTTAAAACCCATCAATCCGCCAAAAGCGGAAATGGTAAAAGTAACAATGGCAATAAGCAGAATCGCTAGCCAAATATCAGTCTGCAAAAAAGCAAAGCTCACACCAACAGCTAACGCATCAATACTGGTAGCAATGGCCAGTACCAACATTTCCCTAGCGGTGTAGCTTTTTCTAATATCGCAAGCTTCCTTGGCTTCGCCAATCATATCCCAACCTAAATATGCTAGTAATACAAAAGCAATCCAATGGTCATAATCCACAATGTAGCTTTGGAAAGAAACTGCTCCCAAATAGCCAAGCAATGGCATCAAGCCTTGGAACAAGCCAAACCAAAGACCGAAACGAATGGCTCCCTTAAATCTATCATCAGGAGCAAGTGCCATACTACCGCAAATGGATACGGCAAAAGCATCCATAGCCAAACCCACGGACACAAGCAACAATTCTAAAAATCCCATCTTATCTCCACTTATTTATTCCAAAATTTTTATTCGCACTCATCTTCAGCACACGGAAGATACTTGCAGTAAACATAATCCCCAAAGCAATCGCCGCAGAGTCAGTACCTGCAGTCAATAAAGTATTCATACCTGCATCAAAACTTTTTTCGATGATTTGCTTCATCCCTTGATACATACCCAGCCCCGGAACAAGGGGGATAATACCAGGAATAAGGAACACAGTTGCAGGTTGTTTAAAAATACGTGCGCAAAGCTCGCAATTTAAAGCCAAAACTAAGGTAGCAAAAAAATTGGAATGGAAAGAATTATATTCCAAATGTTGACGCAAGTAAACGAACACTACCCAACCGATTGCACCGATAACACCGCTAAGAATCAAAGTTCTTCTAGGAGCTTGGAACAACACGGCAAAAGCGATGGTAGCCAAAAAGGAATATACAAAGGATTCATATAAACCCATTACCATAAATCCCACCCCCATTTATGCCAAGCTTGCAATACGAAAGCTAAACCAACGGCGATGGAAGAAGCAAAAAGTATCGCTTCGGCAACGCGGGAGTTACCGGAAACCAAGTCCCCTGCCATATAGTCACGCAAACCGTTGGTAAAAGCAACCCCAGGAACAAAGGGCATTACCGCACCAACGATAATTTTATCCATAGTACATTGCACACTTACTGCGCAACACATAATAGCTACGGCAGCAATACTTGCACCAGCCAAAGCATTTTCCCAAAAAGCACTGGGACGATAACCACTTAAAAGCTTCAGCACCAACATAGCAACAAGACCTGTTACGAAAGCCGCAATAAAATCATGACTATTACCGCCAAGCATTGCAGAAAAACCTGCAGAAGCCAAACCACTTGCCAAGCAAATCAGTTTATCATTGAAGGGCGGAGTTTCTTTAAGCTTGTTATTGAAATAATCCATGGTGCCTTGATAATCCTTGTCCCAAGTGTCCAGATTATAAAGGAAATCATTAACTTGACTAACGGTACGCAAATTGGTACTGCGGGAACGAATACGACTGACACAACTGTAACCGTCAGGTTGTTCGTCACCAAGTACGATAACAGTGGGAGTTACAAAAACATTGACTCCGTAGCATTGCATCTTAGCGCAAAAACGCTCAATGGTATCTTCTACACGAGAAGTTTCCGCACCGCTCATCAGCAAAACTTTGCCAACTACCATAGCAATATCTAAAGTTTGTTTACGATTTAATTGACCTAAAATCATTTTACCTATTTCTCATTTGCAAAAATTTCTGCTACCGCTGCTTTAAAACGGTTAGCACCACCCATAGACGGATGAGGTACAGGCTTGCAATCCACTCCATAATTTTTCAAAGTATTAGCAGCCTTTTGACCGATGGCAACAACTTCCATATTAGGAACGAGTTCCATCAACATCTTGGCGTATTCAATACCCTCATCTAATTCCGCATTAGTCGGAGTTCTGTTGGAAAGCAGGTTACCTTCTTTATAAGGATGGAACGGAAAGATGTTCCACAAAATTACATCGAAAGCAGCTAAACCGTGACGGTTCAGTGCGTTCCACACAGCAGTGTCCGTCGGTTCGTTGAAACCCTTTTGTTTTTGGCTATTATTCAAAAGCGAGCTGTTAGGGTCACTGGTACGAGTTTTAGCGTAATCCCATTCGCCAAGCACGCTTTTTTGATCTACATCAGGATGATTGCCGAGCAAAATTCTTTCAGAAGTAATGGCAATACCGCTAAAGTGACCGCCTTGATAGCCCAAGCCTTCCGCAATAAAAAGATACTTGGCATTTTGGCGCAGCTCCAAATAGCGTTTAAAGGTTTCACTGCGGATAACAGGAGCATTTTCGCCAATATCGCAGCTTGCGTCAAACTCACTCCAAGGATTAAACACCAAATCGGAATGGTACGCCTGTAATTTCTCTATAAAAGTTTTAATATCCATCTTTAACAGTCTCCTATCCTAAAGACTTTCTTTAGATATTATAACCTTTGTCCGGTAAAATAGCCACACAAAAAGCGCCCCCGCTGTTTACATCTCTGTGAACAATAGAGGCGCTTGATTTTTAGTTTTGGTGCGGGTGACAGGAATCGAACCTGCACACCGTAAGGCGTCAGATCCTAAGTCTGATGCGTCTGCCAGTTCCGCCACACCCGCACTACGAAGTGTATTATAACACACGCAAATAAAAAAATAAAGCGTTCACATAAGTGAACGCTTACTTTCAATTTGGTGATCCACCCGCGACTCGAACGCGGGACACCCTGATTAAAAGTCAGGTGCTCTACCGACTGAGCTAGTGGATCACTTGGCTGGGGCGGCTGGACTCGAACCAACGCATGCGGGAGTCAAAGTCCCGTGCCTTACCGACTTGGCTACGCCCCAATCTTAATCGCGAGCTAACATTTGTGGGGTGACTAGAGGGATTCGAACCCTCGCGTAATGGAGCCACAATCCACCGTGTTAACCGCTTCACCATAGCCACCAAATCATTCCAAACTCAATAGCTTGGCGACAGATGTTATTATAGAATAACTATGAGAGATTGTCAACACTTTTTGTAAAAAATTTTAAAAATTATTTTACAGCTACAACTTCAATCTCTACATGCACGCCTTTAGGCAGAGCTGCTACTTGCACAAAGGAGCGAGCAGGCGGATTTACTTGAAAATATTTGCCATACACACCGTTGATTGCAGCGAAGTCATTAATATCGCTTGCAAAAATGGTAGTTTTTACAATGTTAGCATAAGTGGAGCCTGCAGCTTCCAAAACAGCGCCGATATTTTTCATTACTTGTTCTGCTTCTGCTTCGATATTTTCCAAAACCAATTCGCCGGTTGCCGGATTAATAGCAATTTGACCGGAGCAGTATACGGTATTACCTGCTACGATTGCTTGGGAATAAGGACCCAAAGCTTGAGGTGCTTTATCAGTAGAAATTACTTGCATGATGATTCTCCTATCATTAAATTATTTTGCAAAATATTTTTTAGCCCAAGCTAATGCTGTGGGAGTTGTTGCCATGCCCCCGCCCGCAGTTTCCTTTAAGGCACAGGGAAGGCTATCACCAACGCTCTTCATAGCGTCGATTGTTTCATCCGCAGGAATGAAGCTGCCAATTCCGGCAAGAGCAAGTTCTGCCGCCGCCAAAGCTTGCAATGCACAAGAACCATTGCGTTTAATGCAAGGCACTTCCACCAAACCTGCTACAGGATCGCAAACCAAACCCAAAATATTTTTGAACACGATTGCTACTGCGTGTCCAACTTGGGTAGGAGTACCGCCTAACATAGCAACTGCAGCACCTGCAGCCATAGCCGCCGCACTACCACATTCCGCTTGACAACCTCCTGTTGCACCTGCCAAAGAAGCACGGTCTGCAATTACAAGGCCAATACCACCGGCAACAACAAGACCTTCTGCTAAAACTTGGTCGCTTAAACCGTAATGTTTTTTCAAAGCAAAGAACACACCGGGAAGCACGCCACTAGCGCCAGCAGTAGGAGCTGCTACGATTCTACCCATGGCAGCATTGGCTTCGGCAACTGCCATTGCATAAACAATGGCGTCCTTTGCCTTATCGCCTAAAATATTGCTGAACTGCTTTTCTTCGGAAGCTTCTTGCAAACGTTTCGCATCGCCACCGGTTAAACCACTGTGGGAACGCACGCCAGTCAAACCAAAATCAATGGATTCCTTGATTACCACAAGCATCCTTTCCATTTTGGCAAGCAGTTCTTCCTTGGAACATTCCAGTTCCTTAGCATTGTAATCAATCAAAAATTCTTGCAAAGATTGTCCATTAGCTTCCGCTTCAGCAATCCATCCATTTAAAGAAAGTTTATCCTTTTTCATAGCCTACCCTCACGCAACACTGGCGATAAAACGCACAGAATGAATTTGCTGCAAGGCAGCAATCAAATTGATAATTCCTTGCGGTACAGCTTCATCACATTCAATAACCATGGAAGCAAGACCGCCTTTATTACTGCGGAACACGCGCATAGTTGCCACGTTCACTCCCGCACTGGCAAGAGTACTGGTAACTAAAGCAATAATGCCACGTCTATCTTCGTGCACAGTTAAAATAGCAGGAAGTTTACCGGTTAATTCCACCGGGAAACCGTCAATGCTATTTACCTGTACCTGCCCGCCTCCAACAGAAGCGCCAATAATTTCGCACTTGCTACCGTCACCGGCAGTAAGTACAAACATAGCAGTATTAGGATGAGTCAAGCTGCCTAAATCAATCTTAGCAAAACTATATTCTAAACCTGCTTCCTGTGCGAACTTGTCAGCTTCCGGGATACGAGCATCATCAGGAAGCCAACCCATCAAGCCTGCCAAAAGTGCCATATCAGTTCCGTGACCCTTATGAGTTTCCGCAAAAGAACCGTGCAAAAAGATTTCTGCCTTCACAGGAATGGAACCTAAAATTTCTGCAGCCAGCAATCCTAAACGCACAGCCCCGGCAGTATGAGAACTGGAAGGACCAATCATTACAGGTCCAATAATATCTATAATATTCATTTTTACTCCTTAGTATTAGGTTCACTATTTTCAGGTAAAGAGCGGTGTGCCAGACCAACGCACATTTCATTTAAGTTCAGTACGCCAACACCCATAAAGATAGCTACACAAAGGTGCTCACCCTTACGAGCGATACCAATCTTTCCACCAACACTAAAGCCTACAGCTTTATTTTTAACTTGCTCCAAAGCAGCATGAGCAGCACCAGCGACAGCACCGGCACCAATATGATTATCTTCTACTAAACCTTGACGTTGAGCAGCAACAACGGCACGCTTCATAATTTCAGAAATAGACTTCAAAAAATCTCCACCAAAATCAACTCCGGCAGAATAAATGCCCTGCATTCTCAGAAGTCCTTTCATATTTGTTTCCTCGGCTCTAGTAGTAGTCAGAGCCATACGTAAAGCAGCACGCCCAACCTCAATACTTTCAAGACGTTTTCTTTCTTCCACTTATCATCAGTCCTCTTTTACAGTTACCAATGGTAACAAACTACTGCTTATTATAGCAATTTTCACCCATAAATAAAAGCTACCTTCCGTAAAAAGCCAAACGATTGACATTAACCTGATTTTTTTGTTAAAATCGGTACATATAAGAGGATTTTGGCTCTTTATGTCGAATTTTATTTTATTCACCGTAAAAAACAACTGGATTAAATAGGAGAAAATTAATGATTTCTTACACTACTTCCGGAACTTGTTCCAAAATTATAAACTTTGAAATCATCGACGGCAAATTGCACAATGTAAATTTTGTTGGCGGTTGCCCCGGTAACTTACAAGCTATTGGTAAATTGGTAGAAGGTATGGACGCTAAAGAAGCAGCTTCCAGACTGCAAGGTATTCGTTGCGGCGCTCGCGCTACTAGCTGTGGTGACCAATTCGCAAAGGCTATCTTAGCAAACATCTAATTTCTGATAACACTATTTTTGAAAGGAGGAAACCACAATGTATAAGATTATGAAAAGTACCGACACCGGTCTTGACGAATTGGAAATTGACAGACTCGAAAAGGGTTGCTGGATAGATGTTGTGGCGCCCTCTGAAGAAGAATTACAGGAAATTGCGGCGGCAACTAAAATCCAAATGGATTTCCTCACCGCCCCCCTCGATGAAGAAGAAAAATCTCGTATTGAAATCGAAGATGACCAAATCCTCGTCTTGGTTGACATTCCTTTCCTGCGCAGTAACAAAGATTATGACACCCTCCCCTTGGGTATCATCATCACCGAAAACTACATCACTACCGTGTGCTTGGAACCTAACGCCGTAACTGCGGAATTTGGTGCACATAACACTAAAATCTTCTCCACTTTCAAAAAGACTCGTTTCTTATTCCAAATTCTTTTCAAATCTGCGACCTTGTACCTGAAATACATTCGTATCATCATCCGCAGAACTGACGAATTGGAAAAACATTTGCGTCAATCCATGCAGAACTCCGAACTGTTCAACCTGCTGGATTTGCAAAAATCTTTAACCTACTTCTCTACTTCTCTGCGCAGCAATTACATCGTAATGGAAAAATTACTCCGTCTGCGTAGTGCTACTCAATCTCGCCATCTTATCAAACTTTATGAAGAAGACGAAGATTTGCTGGAAGATGTAATCATCGAGTACAAGCAAGCGGTTGAAATGGTTGAAATGTACAGCCACATTCTTAACAGTATGATGGAAGTATTCGCCAGCATCATCAGCAACAACTTGAACTTAGTTATGAAATTCTTGGCTACTATGACCATCGTCTTGGCTATTCCCACCCTGGTTTCCAGTATGTGGGGTATGAACGTTCCTGTTCCTTTCGCCAACAATCCTTGGGGCTTCGCCATCGTGCTTACCTTTGCCTTGGGCGTTTCCGGTGCGGCAGCTTACCTTTTGTGGAAACGTAGAATGTTCTAAAATTAAAAAGCGTTTTAAAAATTTAGAGGCTATCTCAAAAGAGATAGCCTCATTTTTATTTTACTTTGAATTTATCCAAGCCAGCAAAGATAAACTCTATAATAAGTTTTGTTTGACGAGCAGCATTGCCAATGTGAGGTACAACCGCATCCATATTATTTCTGCGAATAAAAACACTCATCATCAAAGGCGCCATAGCAGAAAAATAACAAGTATACAGCTTAGGGTCATCTTCCGCCAAACCAGTGTACTCGCTAAAAATTTTCATAACAACGTTCATCTTGGGCATTGCTTGTTTAGAAATAAATTCTTTGACAAATTCAGAAGGCGATAAAACTTCACGAGCCCATACTTTAACGTACCAGCTTTTTTCATTCAAAACATTTTCCAAAAAGAAATCGAAGAAGCGTTTCAACTTCTCTTTAGCCGGGCAATGACTCTCCTGTAACCGTTTAATAGTTTCCAAGTTCAGGAAGTAATCGTGTACTTCCTCCAACACTGCCAAATACAAACCATCACGACTACCAAAATGATAGTTCACAGCCGCCAAATTAACCTTTGCCATTTGGCAGATAGCTTTACTGGTAACTTTCTCATAGCCAAAATTACCAATCAAATTGCCAGCACATTCTATGATTAGCGCCCGTGTTTCTTTTCCATCCTCACGTTTAGGAATCGTGGTGCGCACTTTTACTTCTTGCATAAGCATCCTCTTTCATTACAATTTGTTACGGAAAAACCAACCTGCCGTAGGTAAGGTAATTGCCGCAATGAGCAGCATCGGCACAAAAGCATAAGCTATGGTTCCTATACTACTACCTTCTAAAACAATGCGTCTTACCGCTTCCGTGGCAAAGCGCAAAGGATTAACCAAGGTAAAATATTGGAGCAGCTCCGGCATATTGCGCACGGGAGTTGTTGCACCTGAAAGCAATGACATGGGCATCATAGTCATAAAGCAGTACACCATTACCTGTTGCATATTAGCTGAAACGGCAGAAATGGATAAACCAATCCCTACACAGCTAAGCAAGAATACAAAGAGCAATAAGTAGAGCGTAAACAACGATCCCATAACTTTTATATTAAACCAAAAACAAATTATAAGCAAGGCAAAGGTCGCCTGCCCCAAACCAATCAAGATTGGCGGAATAGCTTTGCCAATCAAAATAATTGTTGGTGAGATAGGCGTTACCAAAAGCTGGTCAAAGGTTCCCTGCTCCCTTTCCCTAGCTACGGAAAGTCCTGCCAACATCAAAACCTGAGACAGCGCCATCATGGGCATTAAAGCCGGCAAGAACATCCAACGAGTAATCAGATTGGGATTGTACCAGGAAATAGTTTCCATTTCCAAAATGTTTCCACCATTTCGCACAGCATTGTATTCAGCAACAATACTATTAACATATCCTGCCGCTATCCCCGAAGTCGATGAATTTCTACCGTCGGTGATTACCTGCACTTCAGCATTCTCACCTGCAGCCAGCTTGTCTGCAAAATCCGGTGGGATGTTTATAACCAACATTGCCGCATCAGAATCTATTGCCTGAGAAATTTCGTTGGTACTATTTAGTGTTTGTACCCTTTGGAAGACACCACTTCCTTCAAGCTTAGCAATCAGCTCCGTAGAATACACGCTACGACTTTGGTCAAGGCAAACATACTTTACCTCATCTAAATTAAAGGTTGCTCCGTAACCAAAAAGCAAAGTCTGCATAATGACAGGTAAAAACAAAATAGTACGAGTGCGTGGGTCTTTAATGGTAGTGCGCAATTCTTTAATTATCATGAACTTCAGCTTGCGTATGAACGCTTTAAATTCATCCATCTATTCCACCCTCTTTTGCGTAACTCTAAAAGCCATACTGATAAAAAAGATTGCGTACAAAACCAAGATAATACAATTTTTAAAAATCAATGACCAATTGTTCCCTGCCAAAAACAAAGTCTTTAATAGCTGCATATAATAAGTAGGTGGTAAGGCATAGCCTACCATCTTAACTACCAAAGGAACACTGCGCAAATCAAACAAAAATCCTGAAAGCATCATGGTAGGCATCATACTCAAAACAAGCGCCATCTGACTAGCAAGAAACTGGTTTTTTGTAATGGAAGAAATCATCAGCCCCACGCCAAGAGCTACAAAAAGATACAGCATAGTACAAAGCAATATTATAACGAAGGAACCATGCATTGGTACGTCAAAAAGCAGCTGCGATGCAGCAACGCACAAGCTAAAGCCAACCATCGCCACACAAAAATAGGGAATCATTTTAGAAAGAAGAATCTCTAAAACTTTCACAGGCGTTACAAAAAGAGCTTCAAGCGTACCGCGCTCCCACTCTTTCGCCATAACCATGGAAGTTAAAAATACGCCCGAAATTGTTATAACTAAAACAATCAGTCCCGGAATAAAATACCAAGTGCTGGTGTTGGCATCGTTAAACCACATTCTATTGACGACGGTAATGGCACCAACCCTTTGACTGCTTCCCATAAACTTTTGCTGGTTACAAGCAAGCCAGCCTTTTATGGCACCTTCAAGATAACCTTTCATGACGTTAGCATTGGAAGCATCCACACCGTACAAAATAATCTGTACGTTAGCACGATGCTGATAAAGACTTTCTGTAAAATCCGAAGGAATGCGTACGATGGCATCCACAGTCCTACTATCCATCAAAGCAACTGCATCCTTCATGGAAAGAGGATAATAGGGCTCAAAATATTCCGAGCCTTCCATAAAGCTCAGCATATCTTCCACCGTTGGCGACGGGTCATCAATTACGACAGCAGTGGGAACACGCTTTACGTCCATAGATATACCGTAGCCCATCAAGAAAATAAGAAGAATTGGTACAGCTATGCCAATCATCAAACTACTGTTGTCACGTAAAAGCTGTTTGAACTCTTTACTAACCAAAGCTTTCAGCCGCCTTAAAAATCCTGTCATAGCCTACACCTCCTTCTCACGAGCATTTTCTACAATGGCAATGAAAGCTTCGTTCATATCTACTGCCTCTATGCCAGCTTGAGCACGTATTTCTGACGGAGTACCAATCGCAAGCATCTTGCCTTGATCCTGAATCATAATTCTATCGCAGTACTCTGCCTCTTCCATAAAGTGAGTGGTAACAATAATAGTCTTGCCCCCTGCCGCCAACTCAGTAATCTGTTGCCAAAAGTTACGACGCGCCAAAGGGTCAATACCACTTGTTGGTTCATCCAGAAAAATAATGAGTGGCTCGTGGAGCAAAGCTGCCGCCATAGAAAGACGTTGCTTGTAACCGCCAGGAAGCGCTCCTGCCTCCTTGTCGCTCATTTCTAACAAATCAAATTGTTCTTTTACATCTCTCATTCGCTCAGCCAATCGCTTGTCACTTAAACCATAAGCACCGCCATAAAACTCCAGGTTCTCATCCACGGTCAAGGTACCGTACAGAGAAAACTTTTGCGCCACGTAGCCAATGTTGGTTCTGGCTTGAGTACGGGCAGTACGCAGATTCACTCCCGCTACGGAAAGTTCACCGCTACTGGCAGGCAGCAAACCGCATAACATTTTAAAAGTAGTGGTCTTGCCCGCGCCATTTGGTCCAAGCAAACCAAAAATTTCGCCCTCGTGCACTTGAAAGGACACATCATCAACAGCGACAAAATCACCAAACTTCCGCATCAAGTTCTTTACTTCTATGATAACCTTGTCAGAAATAGTCCTTTCCTTCTTGAAAATCTCCTCATTAGGCGGGTGCATATACTCTTGCAAATTTTCAGGAGCGTCATCATACAACACCTTACCTTCTTCAACGACGATAACTTTGCTACACAGCTCTGCCTCATCCATATAAGCAGTGCTGACTAAAACGGTCAATTCTTCGTCAGCAACAAGCTGCTGTAAAATTTCCCACAGTTCCCTACGAGACAAAGGGTCAACGCCAACGGTAGGCTCATCTAAAATTAACAGCTCCGGTGAACGCACGAGGGTACACGCCAAGCCAAGCTTCTGCTTCATACCACCACTAAGCTTACCAGCCAAACGCTCCGTAAATTTTGCTAAGCCTGTCATTTCTAACAGTCTGGCAAAACGTTCCTTGCGTTCTTCCAAAGGCACACTGTGTAAATCAGCATATAAATTCATATTTTCGCTAACGCTCAAATCCTCATACAAGCCAAACTTTTGAGGCATATAGCTAATTCTATCCTGTACCTTTTGAGGATTGGCAGTTACATCAATTCCTAAAACATCAAGCGTACCGGAAGAAGGCACAACCAAACCGCACACCATTCGTAAAAACGTAGTCTTGCCTGCACCGTCAGGACCAATGAGCGCCGTCAGCTTACCGTAAGGAATTGCAATATTTATATTTTCCAACGCTACGATTTCTTTTTTACTGGCTTTATCGTAAAAACTTTTAGAGATATTCGTTGCGGTTATTACGTTTCGTTCACACATACAGCTCACCTACATTTCTAGAGTAAAATTGTTAGAAGTATCGGAAGGCGCGAAACAGCGAAGCTTACGAAGTGATAACGTACTTGACGTACGTTGAACGAGTAAGCAAGCTGTGACAAAGCATAACGATGCTTATAGCAATTTTACAGTTGCAGGCATGCCCATACGAAGAACATCGTCTTTATCCTCTACATATACTCTAACCTCATAAACCAAGGAACTTCTAAGTTCTTCAGTCTGTACGGTCTTAGGCGTAAACTCCGCTACGTTGGAAATGTAACCAACTTGTCCGTTAATGGGTTTATCAGGAAAGCTATCAATAATTATTTGCGCCGCCATACCCGGTTTGATCTCTCCTAAACGCTTCTCACTAATGTAGGCACGCACCCATTTTGTATCTTCCACCGCAATTAAGTACACAGGTTTTTGAGGAGAAGCCATGTCACCGGGTTCCTGCAAGCGTGAACGCACCACTCCATCAATAGGAGAAAGAAGCTTCGTCTGACTAAGATTGTATTTTTGCAAAAGGAGATCAGCACGCAAACCTTTCAGTTGTGCTTCAGCTTCGGCAATATCTTCCTCGCGGGGACCAATCTCACTTAAACGATAAGTTTCGCGAGCATTGTCAAGCTCTGCAGCCTCAGCCTTGAATCTTGCAGAAGCGTTATCCATCTCTTGTTTACTGATTGCAGAAGATTTATACAGCTCTGCCATACGATTTTTATAAAGAAGTGCATTTTCATAATCTGCTTCTGCAGCACGCATCTTGGCAGCACTTTGCTCAATTTCTTCCGGGCGGGAACCATTCTTCAAGCGTTGAACAACAGCTTCCTGTTTTTCAATGGCAGCTTCGCTTTTGGCAATGCTCAATTCCAAAGGCTTGCTCTCTAACGTAGCCAACAAATCATTCTTCTTAACTCTGTCCCCTTCTTCTACCAGCATTTTTTCGATACGCTCACTGGAGTTAAACGCCAAGGACACCTGACGAATATCTACATTACCATACAAAACAAATTCATCATTTTGCCAGGAGAAATAATAACAACTAGCACTAACAGCTACGGCAGCCACTGCTACCAAACCAATAATTCTCTTTTTGTGTTCTTTCAGGTTAAGCATAACCCTTCCTCCTTTATTTCAAATCCAAATTTGAAATTTATGTTAAAAATTTTGCTGCGCTCATTTTAGGGAACGCAGCATTTTCTTTTTAGTGAATTTATTATATCAAATCCAAATTTGAGAAACAATATACACTCCTTAAATTTGTTGCAAAAATCACATCTGCTTTTATTTTACAACAACCAAAACATTTTCACCCGTCTTTAAAAAATGCTTGGGATCTTTCACATCAACCCTAACCTCGTAGCCTTTAACCGCACCAGTCAATTCGGAAAAACTCCCCGGCAAAGGCTCTGCCACTGTGGAAACGTATTCAATATTTCCCTCTACCGTCATCATCGGCATAATCTCCGTCATCACTTCCACTTTCATTCCTTTGGTGAGCTTTCTTACATAAGCTTCTTCTGCGTAAGCGCGTACACATTTGCTATTGGGAACCTCCACATAATATACAGGTTGCATCGCTACCGCCATATCACCGGGTTCTTGCAAGCGCAGGCTCACCACCCCGTCAATGGGAGAAACTATTCTGCCTTGCCTCAAGAACTTTTCTTTAAGCAAAAGATCTGCCCGTAAACCGGTTAACTTACTATATGCAGCTTTTTTCGTTTCAGTATCAGTATTTAAATCTCTTAATTCTGCTTCATAAATGCTGATGTTCTTTTTAGCAGTATCTGCCTGAATTCTTAAATCTTCCATCTGCAATACGCCTAAAACATCGCCTCTATGAACATGGTCTCCAACTTTAGCATACATTTTCTCTATTGGATACTCCATATTGAAAGATAAATTGATACGCTTCGGTTCCACCTTACCTTTCATAACAACTTCTTCCTCCGCTACTCCACCAAAGATTGTAAATAAAATAACTACGACTGCAGTCAAAATCGCCAAAACAGCCCAAGTCCTTTTGTATTTCCAAATAAATTCCATACTTTTCACTTCCTCGTAGAAATAAAAAGAGAGTTGCTTCCAACAAAAGTCGGATACAACTCTCCTAAGTTCAGTATAGCATTTTAACAAGTGATTACAAGGACTTCACTATAATTTCAGAACCGCAACTATTCGCCACAAACTTCACTCTAAATTCAGAAAGTACCTTGTACAAGTTGGCTGATGTTTTTGGAATGGTCAGCAACACGCTTCATATTGATTAAAAGTTCCAACATCATGAAACCGGCTACCGGATCGCAACGTCTTTCGTTAAGACGGGTAATGTGATTTTTGCGAATTTCCTTTTGGAACAGCTTAACAGCACGGCAAAGCTCAATAGCGTCAGCAGCAATAGCTTTGTCATTTTTCTCTAAAGCTTCTAAAGAACGAGCACTAGCCTTGTTAACCATTTCGCTTAATGTAATCAGTTCTTCCCTAGCTTCAGAAGAAAAGTTAATTTCGTCCTCAAAAAGTTTACGTGCTCTTTTCGCTAAGGTTTTGCCATGGTCACCAATACGTTCAATATCGTTACATGCGTGCAAGAGACCTGTATGACGTTCTGACAAAGCACTACCCATAGGAACTTTGGTCATTTCAGTCAAGTAGCGGGTAATTTCAGTTTCCAAAGAGTCAACTACGGGTTCGTGTTCCAAAACGTAAGTTACCTTGTTTTCATCAAACTTGTTGATGGCTTCCATCGCCAAGCGTACATTTTTACTAGCAAGATTCCCCATGCGTACAACTTCTTTTACTGCTAAACTCATAGCAATGGACGGAGTTTTGAGCATTGCTTCGTCCAAATAAACAGGACGGCGAGAGATAACTTCGGATTTGTCCGGAAGCAAACGTTCCACCAGTTTGATGAACGGTCCGGTAAAGGGAATAAAGATTATAGTGTTAATAACGTTGAAAGCAGTATGAGCATTCGCAATTTGGCGAGCGATGTCATCAGCAGGAGAAACCGCCAAAACCAGCTTCATAAACCAAGACATAAAGGTTACGAAAATGATACTGCCAATCAAGTTGAACATTACGTGAGCAAGGGCAACACGTTTCGCAGTAGCATTGGAGCGCAAAGTTGCCAATACTGCAGTAATACAAGTGCCAATGTTATCGCCAAGCAAAACAGGGATGGCACCTTCTAACGAAATCAAACCTTGAGTTGCCATAGCAATCAAAATACCAATGGTAGCACTACTGGATTGGATAAGAATAGTCATTACGATACCTACGCCAATACCAAGCAAGGGATACTCTGCAAATTTTTGAATGAACTCAATGAAACCAGGATATTCACGCAAAGGCATAACTGCCTTACCCATAAAGTCCATACCCATCATCAAAACGCCAAAGCCTAAAAGCACTTGTCCGATGAATTTGCCACGACTGCGTTTAGACATAATGTTCATCATAAAACCGATGAACAAAATCAGCGGTACGTAATGTGTCAACTTGAATGCAATCAATTGTGCCGTCATAGTTGTACCAACGTTAGCACCCATGACGATGCCAAAAGCTTGCTTCAAATTCAAAAGACCTGCATTAACTAAGCCAACAGTCATAACCGTGGTAGCACTACTGGATTGAAGCACAGCAGTAACTACTGCGCCAAGCAACACGCCAAAAACAATGACACCAGTCATCATTTCTAAAATCTTTTGTAATTTTTCACCAGCAGCCTTTTGTAAGCCTTCGCCCATAAGCTGCATGCCATATAAGAATAAAGCCAAACCACCCAAAAAACTAATAAATGGTAAGAACATAATTACACCTCTAAATTTAATTTGGTAATTACATTATACTAATGGGTGAATGGAGCTTCAAGTGAAATTTGAAAACAAGAACCATACTATAAAATTCGTACACTTTTTACAAAAAAGCAAGCGCTTTTCCCTAATATTTCTCTGATTTCAACGAGAAGCTTAAATTCCTTTATTTTAGGATTTTTTAGGTATATAATGTGGCGTATAATTAACGGATTAAGAATCCATAAATTTTCAAGAAAAGAGGTTGTTCTGATGAAAAAATTATGTCAACTCATCGGCAAATACTTTGGGTTAATCGCAGTACTCTTTTTAGTACTTGGTATGACCATGCCGCAAAACTTCACCTGGGTTGTAGGTAAGATTGGCGGTATCGCCGTGCTTAGTACTTTGCTTGGCATCGTAATGTTTGGTATGGGTACTACCTTGGATTTAAAAGATTTTGCTTTAGTTTTGAAACGCCCCGTTGATGTTTTAATCGGTGCTTGTGCACAATTCTTAATTATGCCCGGTTTGGCATATGTGATTGCCAGCGCCTTTGACCTTGACCCGGCATTAACTGCAGGTGTTGTATTAGTAGGTACTTGCCCCGGTGGTACTTCTTCCAACGTAATTACCTTTATGTCCAAAGGCGACGTTGCACTTTCAGTAACTATGACTAGCGTTTCTACTGTTCTGTCTCCTATTTTGACTCCGCTGATTACTTACAAACTCATCGGCGAACGCATTGCTTTTGATCCTGTTGGCATGTTCTGGAGTATCGTGCAAATCGTCATCATCCCCATCTGCTTAGGCTTGGCAGTTAAATACTTCCTTCCGAAATTGGCAGAAGCTGCTGTTGATTACTTGCCTGCAGTTTCCGGCATTGCAATTTCTCTGATTATTGCTGGCGTTATTGCAGTTAGTCGAGACAACATTCTTAAAACCTCCAGCATCATTATTTTAGTAGTAGTTTTGCATAACTGCCTCGGCTATCTCCTTGGGTTCGCCCTTGCTCGTTTGACCGGTATGAGTTGGAAAAAAGCAATTGCTCTTTCTGTTGAAGTTGGCATGCAAAACTCCGGTCTTGCAACTGGTTTGGCAAAAGCACATTTCGCAGCAATGCCTATGGCTACTGTTCCCGGTGCAATTTTCTCCGCTTGGCACAACATTTCCGGTGCAATCCTCGCTTGGATATTCACCAACTTCTTGAACCCCAAGTTTGACCCTGAGTATAAAAAATAAAAGTCTCCTTAAACCAAAAACACGACTCGAAAGAGTCGTGTTTTTTATTGCAAATCCAATTGAAATTTTATCGCTTCTTGAATATTAGATATCAAAGTTTTATCAGTAATCATACCTACATAATTGACCAATCTTTGTTTATCAATAGAACGTACCTGATGCGCAAGCACAATAGAATCCTTTGATAACTTCGATAATTTCTTATCCAAGAAAACCTCATTAGGATAAATAAAAGTATTAGGATTTTTTATACTAGTTATTGGCAACACAGTAACTTGATTTAAATGATTAACACCGTTTGCAGACACAACAATTGCAGGTCTAGTACCTGATTGTTCAGAACCAATAACAGGATTCAAATTCAGAAAATAAATTTCCCATTGCTTCACCATTCTTCCGAACCCCCATTATATTCTATTGCCTCAAATTCTTTTTGAATGGTATTACAACGCTCTAAGTAATCAGAATCAGAAGCAGCAAACTGCATCATTTTTATCTTTTGCTCTTTTTCAAACTCATACAATTTTTCTGTAATCGCTTCTTGGCAGAATTTACTCATACTAGGAACTTTTTTCTCTGCAGCTAATTGTTTAAGACGATTAACTACAGCCTTATCAAGAAGTATGTTTATTCTCTGTTCTTTCAATGCTAAAGTAGTCATTTCAAACTCCTCCTCTCGCATTATATGATAACATATTACATCAAAATATACATCATTTTTGACGTGTATTTTGCCACATACTTACTTTGGGTAAATTTATTGATTTTGACTTAATATGCAGGTAAAATTATAAACAACCAAGATATCGACAGAAGTTAGGAAGTGTTTTTTATGTCGAAGAAAATTGTTTTTATCGATACCGAAATTGGAATTGAAGACAAAAAGATTTATGATATTGGAGCATTACGTTTTGATAAAGCAATTTTCCATTCTTCATCATTACAAGATTTTTATAAATTCATTATTGGTACTGAATTTATTTGTGGTCACAACATCATACAACATGATTTAAAATTTCTTTCCAAAATAATTACGGATGAATCTATATACAAACCCATAGACACATTATATCTTTCTCCTTTATTATTTCCAAAACGACCTTATCATTCTCTATTAAAGAACGATAAGATACTTACTGATGAATTAAACAATCCTGTAAATGACTGTAAAAAAGCAGCTATGTTGTTTTATGATGAAGTCAATGCTTTTCTTGCTCTCCCGCAATCAATACAACAAATATTTTGTCATTTACTTTATAACAAAAAAGAATTTACTAATTTTTTCAAATTTGTAAATTGTAGACCTTTTAATCTTAATTTAGTTGAGCTTATCAAGAAAGAATTTAAAAATAAGATTTGTGGTAACGTTAATTTATTTCCACTTATCAAACAATATCCTATCGAACTAGCATATACGCTATCACTAATTAACGCAAATGATATTTATTCAATAACCCCACCATGGCTCTCTCGAAACTTCCCTAAAATAGAAAATGTTATAAAATATCTTAGAAACAATCCCTGTAACGAAAAATGTTCATATTGTCAAAAACTTCTTAATGTAAATATAAAATTAAAAGAATTTTTTGGTTATGAACAATTCAGAACATATGATGGTGAACCATTACAAGAGAAAGCTGCTCGTGCAGCCGTTGACGGGAAATCATTACTTTCAGTATTCCCCACAGGCGGAGGCAAATCCATAACCTTTCAAATCCCCGCGTTAATTGCAGGACAAACAATACGCGGATTAACTGTAGTCATTTCTCCTTTGCAATCCTTGATGAAAGACCAAGTTGATAATCTCAATAATATTGGTATAACAGATGCGGTTACCATAAACGGATTGCTTAACCCCATCGAAAGAGCAAATGCTATAGAAAGAGTTGCCAACGGCTCTGCAACCTTGCTCTATATCGCACCAGAACAACTTCGTTCAAAACAATAGAACGATTGCTGATTTCTAGAAACATAGCCCGTTTCGTAATAGACGAAGCCCATTGTTTTTCAGCATGGGGTCATGACTTTAGAGTAGACTATCTTTATATTGGTGATTTCATCAAAAAACTACAGAAAGAAAAGAACTCTAATACCGCCATCCCAATATCATGTTTTACTGCAACAGCAAAACAAAAAGTAATAAGCGACATCTGTGAATACTTTAAAAATAAACTTGATTTAACATTAGAGATTTTTGCTGCTTCTTCAGCCCGCAAGAATCTTCAATATGTGGTTTTACATCAAGAGAGCGATGACAACAAGTACAATACCATACGCAGCTTGATTGCACAAAAAAATTGTCCTACTATTGTTTATGTATCGCGAACTAAACGAACGAGGGAATTAGCTGAAAAACTAACTAGTGACGGGTTTCCAGCCAAACCTTTTAACGGACAAATGGATTCAAATGAAAAAATAGAAAATCAAGAAGCGTTTATCCGAAATGATATTAAAATTATTGTAGCAACCTCAGCATTTGGAATGGGTGTTGATAAAAAGGACGTCAAACTTGTAATACACTATGATATTTCTGATTCACTAGAAAATTATATCCAAGAGTCTGGGCGTGCGGGCCGTGATCCAGAATTACAAGCTGAATGTTATGTGCTTTATAATGATAATGATTTAGACAAACATTTCATATTACTAAATCAAACTAAACTTAGCATGAGTGAAATCCAGCAAGTTTGGAAGGCGATCAAAGACCTGACTAAACAAAACTCTAAAATTTGTTGTTCACCTTTGGAAATCGCCAGACAGGCTGGTTGGGACGATACAGTTTCAGATATAGAAACAAGAATCAAAACTGCTATCGCAGCATTAGAGAATGCAGGATATATTAAAAGAGGGCGCAATGTGCCTCACGTCTATGCAACAAGCATTCTTGTTAAAAACATGTTAGAAGCTACTACACGTATAGATGCTTCCTCCCTTTTTACTGAGTCCCAAAAACTCTCTGCTAAACGTATAATTTCTTCCTTGATTTCTAGCAGAAGCATTTCAAATGCGGGTAATGATGAAGCTGAATCAAGAATTGATTATCTCGCAGATATACTTGGACTTACTAAAGAAGAAGTTATTACTTCTGTTAACATTATGCGCCAAGAAGGATTATTAGATGATCACCAAGATATGACCGCCTTCATTTCAGCAACCGACACTTTGAAAAAGGCAAAAACAAATTTGGAACGATTTTCTAAACTTGAAGCATTTTTAATCAAGCTGTTCACTTCAGATAATTTCAACCTAAGTTTTAAAGAAATAAACGAAAAAGCCCAAGCAGTTGGTATAAATACTTCTAATGTAAAAAGCATAAAGACTATTCTCTACTACTACACAATAAAAAATTATTTAAAGAAGGCAGAAAACAAAGATACTGGTAATATTCAATTAGTTACTTCGTTATCCAATTCTCGTCTCTTGGATAAACATCGCCTTAGAAATGAACTATGTTATTTTATCTTAGAAGATATTTACTCAAAATTTGCAAATTCATCCAATCTCGACCAAAAAAATTCCTCAGTAGTCTTCTCCTTGGTCGGACTTTATAACAGCTATAAAAACAACTCTCTGTTGTCGTCCACTCAGAAAGTTAGCTTATCTGATTTCGAAGAAGCTTTGCTTTACCTTTCTAAAATAGGCTCGTTAAAAATAGAAGGCGGATTTTTGGTAATCTATAATGGTATGGAAATCAAAAGACTAGTAATGGACAATAAAATCCGTTACAAAGTTGACGATTACAGTTATTTAAATGAATTCTATATGCAAAAAATTCGTCAAATACATATCGTTGGCGAGTTTGCAAATCTAATGGTGCGTAATTATGATGCAGCGTTACAATTTGTCCAGGATTATTTCCAAATGGATTTCAAGAAATTCATCGTCAAGTACTTCAAGGGAACACGCCAACAGGAGATTAATAGAAATATCACTCCTCAAAAATACCACCAATTATTTAATGACCTTTCTGATATTCAATCACGTATAATCAATGATGCCGAATCAAAATACATAGTTGTAGCTGCAGGTCCCGGCAGTGGCAAAACTCGTGTTTTGGTTCACAAATTGGCCTCTCTACTCATATTAGAAGATGTAAAACACGAACAACTTCTCATGCTAACATTTTCTAGAGCTGCAGCAACAGAATTTAAAAAGAGATTAAAAGAATTAATAGGTAACGCAGCTAATTTCGTTGATATAAAAACGTTTCATTCTTACTGTTTTGATTTGCTCGGCAAAATTGGTAGTCTAGAAGGTGTTAACGATGTTGTTAAAAACGCATCTGAAATGATACTTAATGGCGAAGTTGAACCCGGTAAAATCATTAAAAGTGTTTTAGTTATTGACGAAGCACAAGATATGGATTCGCATGAATTTCAACTAATAGAAGCTCTAATGAATGCAAACGACGATATGCGTGTAATAGCTGTTGGCGATGACGACCAAAACATTTATGAATTTAGAGGTTCTAAATCAGAACACCTTACTAGTCTTATTGAAAAATACGGCGCTATGAAATACGAAATGGTTGAAAACTATAGAAGTGCTCAAAATATTGTTGCTTTGAGCAATAAATTTGCAAAACGTTTAAACCATCGCATGAAAGACGCACAAGTAGAAGCAATCAAAGATGATAAAGGTATTGTTTCAATAACACAACATAAATCACAAAACTTAGAAGAAGCATTAGTAAACAAAATAATAAAAACTTACAAAAATGAAAAAGCCTGTGTATTAACAACTACTAATAATGAAGCATTACAAATACTAGGCTTACTAAGCAAGAAAGGAATTAATTCGAAGCTCATTCAGTCTCTCGATGGATTCTCACTTTATAATTTGCTTGAAATACGCTATTTTTTGAAGTATATAGATACCACTTTAAAGAGCCCAGTAATTCCTGACAAACTTTGGCAAGATGCAAAAGAGAAACTTTTTGCTGCCTTTGCCACCAGTAACTGTCTAGAAATATGCAGAAATCTTTTTAAAGAATTCGAGGAAACTACTCCAATAAAATATCGAACAGATTTAGAAGAATTCATTAGAGAATCAAATTATGAAGACTTTTATGACGAAGACGATAATGCTATTCTAATCTCTACAATTCATAAATCCAAAGGTCGCGAATTTGATACAGTTTATATGTTGTTAAACAATAGAACAGCTACTAGTGATGAAGAGAAACGTCAATTGTATGTAGGAATGACGCGAGCTAAAAACGCACTTTACATTCATTGTAATACTGATATTTTCACTGAGCTTAATTTACCAAACGTAGTTCTACAAAACGATAATACTCTGTATCAAAAACCAATTGAACTTTCTTTGCAGTTAACTCATAAAGATGTATTTCTAAACTTTTTCAAAGACAAAAAGCATTTCATCGGTAAATTGCGAAGTGGACAAAAATTAATAGTAAAAGAAGACTTCTTATACATTCGACAATGTAATGTTGATACTCGTGTTGCCAAATTTTCTAAGGCTTGCTATGCTAAAATAGCCAATTTAAATAAGCAAGGTTATGTAATTAGTTCAGCCGAGATAAGGTTCATTGTTGCGTGGAAAGCACAAGATGACCAAACTGAAACAGCCATACTTTTACCAACAATCCACCTTCACAAGTCTTCTTAAACACAAAAACGCAACTCTTTCGAGTTGCGTTTTTTACTTTCATTATGCAATTAGCATTCGCAGTTAATGAGTTTAACGTCGAAGATACCTTCGATGCCACGGAGTTGGAGCATGATATCGTTGGGGATATCGTTACCAACAGCAACAGCCATAATGTTGGTGTTGTCTTTAGTGGTGCTGCCAACTTGCATGCCGTTAATGTTAATGCCAGCGCCGCCAAGAATGGTTGCCACTTGACCGATCATGTTAGGTTTGTTTTCGTGGGGAGCCAAGAGCAGGTAGCCTTCCGGTTTGAAGTCCACTCTGTATTGGTCAATTTGAACGATTTTAGGTTCTTTGCCGTCGAACAAAGTACCAACCAGTTTATGTTCACCTTTATCAGTTGCAATTTTCACGGTAATTGCAGTAGTGAAGTAACCTGCTTGATGAGATTTAACTTCTTTAACATTCAAGTTACGTGCTTTTGCCAGGCCGGGAGCATTTACATAGTTTACGGATTCTTGGAGAATGGGGTTCAAAAGGCCTTTGAGGAAAGCAGTGGTCAAAGCTTGAACTTCGGTTTCCGCCAATGCGCCGGTGTATTCGATTACAACTTCTTTCACAGGTCCATCTGCCAAGTAAATGCCAACAGTACCCATACGTTCTGCCAAACCAAAGTATGGTTGGATTACAGTTGCAACGCTTTTCGGAATAGGAGCCATATTTACAGCAGTCATAACAGGTTTGCCGAGGAGAGCGTCAATTACGCCATAAGCAACGTCAACTGCTACGCCAACTTGTGCTTCAAGGGTGGAAGCGCCAAGGTGCGGAGTTTGCACAACTTGGGGCAAGCCAAGGAAAGGATTGTTTTCCGGGAGCAAAGGTTCGCTGGTGTAAACGTCAATAGCAGCACCAGCCATTTTACCGCTCTTAACAGCATCAGCAACAGCTTGAGCATCCATACAGCCACCACGCGCGCAGTTTACGAAGCGCACACCGTCTTTCATTTTAGCGATGGTTTCTGCATTAATCATTTTTTCAGTTTCTTTGGTCAGCGGAGTGTGAATGGTGATGTAGTCAGATTTAGCAAGCAAGGTATCAAAATCAACAAGTTCTACCCCAACTTGACGAGCACGTTCTTCAGTAATGTACGGATCATAACCAATAGTGGTCATTTCCATACCTTGCATACGTTTTGCAACGCGGCTACCAATGCGGCCTACGCCAATGATACCCAGAGTTCTGTTTTGAACTTGAATACCGTCAAAGCTTTTACGATCCCATCTGCCTTCTTGCAAGGATTGATGAGCTTGAGGAATGTGACGAGTCATAGCCATGAGCATTGCTACAGTATGTTCAGTTGCAGCCATGGTATTACCTTCCGGAGTGTTCAGCACAACGATACCACGAGCAGTAGCAGCAGGAATATCAATGTTATCTACGCCAACACCTGCACGACCAATAACTTTTAAATTAGTAGCAGCGTCAATCAATTCTTTGGTAACTTGAATTTGGCTACGACTAACGAGAGCATCATATTTACCAATAATTTTGCACAGTTCAGGTACAGGCATATTAGGCATTACATCTACATCAAAATGTTCACGCAGCAAAGCTACGCCTTTTTCACTTACGTCATTACTTACAAAAACTTTAAAAGCCATTTTCTAGTCCTCCAATTATTTATGTTCTTCTTGATATTGTTTCATAAATTCTGCCAAAGCTTGGCA
>JBGVIJ010000035.1:0-18438 GCA_045123075.1 Phascolarctobacterium sp.
TTAAAGGCGTATCCTTGGAAATGGCAGCAATCATCGGCGCATTGGTATGCGTACTGACCGGTTGCTTGACTGAAAAACAAGCTTATGCATCCATCGACTGGGTAACCATCTTCTTGTTCGCTGGTATGATGCCTGTATCCAAAGCTATCGACGTAACCGGCGCTGGTAAACTCATCGCTGAATGGACCGTAGGTCTTATGGGCGGCTCCCCGTCTCCGTTGGTAGTAACTGCAGTATTGTTCATGCTCTCCTGCACCTTGACCCAATTTATGTCCAACACCGCTTCCGCAGCTCTGCTCTGCCCGATCGGTATCGCAATTGCTCAAAACTTGAACGCTTCTCCGAAAGCAGTAGTAATGGCAATCGCAGTTGCAGCTTCTTGTGCATTTGCAACTCCGGTAGGTACCCCGCCGAACACCTTGGTTCTCGGCCCTGGCGGTTACAAATTCATGGACTATGTTAAAGCTGGTTGCGGTCTCGTAGTAGTATGCTTCGCAGTTTGCTTGGTTGTAATCCCGATGGTATGGCCGTTCTTCCCCTGATAATTAGTTAGGGTTAGAATTTAAATACTGACATTTAAAGCCTGTCGCTTATGCGGCAGGCTTTTTTAATATGTGGGTTGAAAAAAGTATAAGACTGTCAGGTAGAAGGGTTGTATTTTTATTTTCCTACATATAATATAGAATCAAGAAGTTGAGAAAAGGGGTAGGCTCATGGCAAACTTTACTTTTACCGGTCCTTACGGTGATATAGAATGTGTTATGAATAATTGTAATAGTAATGATGTAGTGCTGATTATGGCACACGGTTTTCGTGGTAGCCGTGATGGTGGCGGTCGTAGCGCTGCCTTTGCTCAATTGGCAGCAGGAGTATGCAAAGTAGTACGCTTCAATTTTAATGGCAGCCAAATTTTGAGCAGACAAATTGAAGAACTGCAAGCTGTTATTGAAAATGTACGCCAACGTTTGAAACCGCAAAAACTTTTCCTTTTGGGACGTAGTCTTGGCGGCGCTGCTTCCATGATTACAGCTTCTCGTGACGAAAGCATTGATGGCCTAATTTTGTGGGCAACTCCCAACGATTTACGCAAAACTTTTTGGAACGCTTTAGGTGAAGATTTATATAATAAGCTTGATGCAGGGGAGACTCTCCATTTAGAAGATGAACGTGGCAAAATGGACTTAACTCCTGATTTTTTAACAGACCTTGACCAGTACGATTTAAGTGACCTGATGAGCAAGTGGCAAGAACGTCCGCTTCTTATTTTGCACGGTGAACAGGACGTAACTGTGAATGTGGAGCAAGGCAAGAAAAACTTTGAACTTGCCGGTGGCGATAAAGAAATTTACACCTTCCCCGACGGTGACCATACCTTTAGCGAATGTGCGGTAGAAGCCAACGCAACCATTGTGAAATGGTTGTATTCAAGGACTTAACTATTGTATAATATAATGTAAAACATTTTATCTGGAGGCTTATTTTAAATGAAAAAATTTATAATGATATGCTTGCTTTTAGTTTGCGCATTGGCAGTAACTGCTTGCGGAGCTAAAGAGCCTGAAAAGAAAGTTGTACTTGAACCTGCAACTGCAGTTTTTACCACTAATATGGGTACTTTTGAAATTAAACTGGAAACTGATTTAGCACCTAACACCAGCGCTAACTTCATCAACTTGGTAAACAAAGGCTTTTACAATGGCATCATTTTCCACCGTGTCATTGATAACTTTATGATTCAAGCTGGTTGCCCCAATGGTGACGGTACTGGCGGCCCCGGTTATGTTATTCCCGATGAATTCCATAAAAAACTGAAACACAGTGATGAAGGTATCCTCTCCATGGCAAATAGAGGTCCTAACACCGGTGGTAGCCAATTCTTCATTACTTTGCGCGATTGCCCGTGGCTTGACGGCAAACACGCAGTTTTCGGCAAAGTTACCCAAGGTATGGATGTTGTTCGTAAAATTGGCAGAAGCTATACCGATATGAACGACAGACCCTTGAAAAAAGTTGTTATTGAAAAAATTACTATTGAAAAGCGCTAAGCTTTAAGGAGGAAACAGTTTGTCTTTGAATCAGGATGAACGTATTTTAGAAACTATAGATCAGCAAGAAATGGTAGGCGTGTGCGGTCGTAACGAAGAGTTCCTGCGCATTATTCGTGATGCCTTTGATTGCAAAATTGTTGCTCGTGGTAACCAAGTAGTCATTAGCGGCGATGTAGATGAAGTTGCAAAACTCCGTGAGCTTTTTTTGGAACTACTCTTCTTGTATAGACAAGGCTTGCCTTTGACTGCTCACGATGTTCGCTACAGTATTTATATGGTGAAAGCAGGCAAGACCGAAAGCCTGCACCGTATGTATGCGGATACCATTATTACTAATAACCGTGGTCGTCAAGTCAAAGCTAAAACCTTGGGACAATGGCATTATGTGGAAACTATTCGCCACAACCATATTACTTTAGGCATTGGCCCTGCGGGTACAGGTAAAACTTATTTAGCTGTAGCTTTGGCGGTTGCTGCCTTAAAGAAAAAAGAAGTGGAACGCATTATCCTCACCCGCCCCGCAGTAGAAGCAGGTGAAAAGCTTGGCTTCTTACCCGGCGACATGCAGGACAAGGTTGACCCGTACTTGCGTCCCTTGTACGATGGTTTGTACGACATGCTTGGCAACGAAACCTTCCAAAAATATTTGACTAAAGGTACTATCGAAGTTGCGCCTCTTGCATATATGCGTGGTCGAACTTTGAACGATTCCTTCATTATATTGGACGAAGCCCAAAACACCACTCCTGAACAAATGAAGATGTTTTTAACACGCTTCGGTTTTGGCAGTAAGATGGTTATTACAGGCGATATTACCCAAATTGACTTGCCCGGTGGCAAGACCAGTGGTTTGAAAGATGCTTCTAAAATTTTGAAAGACGTTCCCGGTATTGGCATTGTGAATTTTAGTGGTCAAGACGTTGTGCGTCACGAAATCGTAGGCTCCATCATTAAAGCTTATGAAAATTTTGAGAAACGTCAAAAAGCGGAGGAACAAGCATGATTATCTGCATGGAAAATGCTCAAGACAAAATTGCTTTGGGCGAATATTTAGAAAAACGTTTGCAAGATGGCTTGAATGCCGTAGCAAAATTGCATGATTTAGATGATATGACTGAAGTAGATATCACCATTGTAGATGATGAAGAGATTCATCAATTGAATCGCGATTATCGCAATGTGGATAGACCTACCGACGTTTTAAGCTTTGCTTTAGACGAAGATGATGAAGATGAACCGGAACTTATGGAAGGTCAACCTCACCTTTTAGGCGACATAATCATCTCTGCGGAAACTGCTACTCGTCAAGCAGAAGAATTTGGTCACGGCTTGGAACGTGAGATTGTGTACCTTGCTGTGCACGGTTTGCTGCACCTTTTAGGTTATGACCATATGGTTGAAGAAGATAAGGTTATTATGCGCGCTAAAGAAGAAGAAGCTTTGAGTGCAATTAATCTTTCTGAAGAGAACTTCAAATGATGGATAAAGAATTATTAGAAGCTGCTTTAGCTGCAAGAGAACGTGCTTACGCGCCTTATTCTAAATTTTTAGTAGGTGCTGCAGTGCGTGCAGAAAGTGGCAAGATTTATACAGGCTGCAATATTGAAAACGCATCCTACGGTTTAACCGTTTGTGCGGAACGTAATGCACTCTTTAACGCAGTTGGGGCAGGGGAGCGCAAGTTTACTGCTCTTTGCGTAGTGGGCGATACAGAAGGACCTATCTCTCCCTGTGGTGCGTGCCGACAAGTTATGGCAGAATTTAAAGTGCCTTGCATCATTTTGGCAAATATTCAAGGTGATGCAAAAGAATATACTTTGGAAGAACTTCTGCCTTATGGCTTTACTTTGTAATAGATTGGAGTTGATTATCATAGATAAGCATTATTCTGGTTTTGCGGCAATCGTTGGTCGTCCTAATGTTGGTAAATCCACCTTGACCAATGGCTTGATTGGCGAAAAAATCGCTATTATGTCCGATAGACCGCAAACTACTCGTAATAAAATCATGTGCATCTTAAATACTGATAATGCACAAATCATGTTCCTCGATACTCCCGGTATTCATAAGCCCCATCACAAATTGGGCGAATACATGGTGCGTACCGCAGAAAGCACTTTAAAAGAAGTTGACGTTATTCTTTTTGTAATCGACGTTAGCGAAAAACGTGGTGCTGGTGAAAACTACATTCTGGAACTTTTGCAAAAAGTAAAAACTCCCGTAATCTTAGTTGCTAATAAAATTGACAAGCTGCAAGATAAGAGCAAGCTGTTCAACATTATCAACGAATACACTGCGCTGTATAACTTTGCTGCTGTTGTTCCTGTTTCCGCTTTGGAAGATAAAGAGTTCCCCGGCTTGGTGGAAGAAATCACTAAACATCTGCCTGAAGGTCCTGATTATTTCCCAGATGATATGATTACTGACCAACCGGAACGCGTTATTTCTGCGGAAATGATTCGTGAAAAAGTATTGCGTTCTACCCATGATGAAGTTCCTCACTCCATCGCAGTAGAAGTTGACGAATTTAAAGTGCGTGAAAACGAAGACGTTTACATTCGTGCAACCATCTTCGTAGAACGTGAATCTCAAAAAGGCATCGTAATTGGTGCTAAAGGTAGCTTGCTGAAAAAGATTGGTCAACAAGCTCGTAAAGATATTGAAGCTTTGCTTGGTTGCAAAGTATTCTTAGAACTTTGGGTTAAAGTTAAAGCTGACTGGCGTAATAAAGATAAAGCTTTGAAGCAATTTGGTTATAAAGAATTCTAATTTGCTCAAAGCATGGGAAGTGCTGTATGAGTAATGATTTTCGTGATGATGCAATTGTATTACATGTAAAAAATTGGCAGACTGCGGATAAGTACGCGGTCTGCTTTACTCGTGAGCACGGAAAAATTCGCTTTATAATTTATGGCGGACGCTATCCTAAAAATGTGGCAGGTCGTTTACTGCAACCTTTTGCTCAACTTAGTTTGGAAGTAGTTGCTGGCCAACGCATCGATAAACTAAAAAGCTGTGAGCTTTTGGAAATGCCACAAGCCTTTGATTTTAAGCAAATGGCTTACGCAGCAGTAGTAACGGAACTGACCGCAGTATTCACGGAAGATCACCAACCACAACCGGAAGTTTATGAACTGCTGGAAGAAACCTTAAAGCTTTTAAGGGAGCGTAATCCGCGAATCGTAGTACTTTCTTTTGCGTTAAAGCTTTTGGAACTGGTAGGGTTAATTCCGCAAGTGGAAGCTTGTGGAGTGTGCGGAACTGTTCTTGGTGAAGAAGACGCTTGGTTTAGCCCCCTGCAAGGTAGTGCAGTTTGTAAAGACTGCCATAATCCAAGTGGTGAAGAAAAGTTTAGCGTTGGTACTTCTAAATTGTTCAACCATCTGAAAAATTTAGACTTCCGAAATCCTGCGCCTTTCTCAATCAAGGGTGGGGACTTGATGGAACTGGAGACTTTGCTTTATAAGTTTATCCTTTTCCAAACGGATAAACCGCTCAATAGCATTAACTTCCTGTCTCAGATGGGAATGTGAAACTCGTTATATTGACAATAGTTTCCCTGTGCGATATACTATCTAGGTAGCTATGAAGAAGAGGAGTAGCTTGCGCACCTAGCGAGTCGGGATGGTGAAAGCCGACAACAGCAAGTGAAGGCACTTTGGAGCGAAAAGAATATGTATTAAGGCGGGCTGCAATTTTGCAGTCAAGCAGGGTGGAACCGCGGTAATACCGTCCCTGTAACTATTAAGTAGTTACAGGGATTTTTTATTTTCCTTGTAACAAAAACATTTTATATAGGAGGCACACTATGAATTTGCAAACAATGATTTTGAAGTTGCAAAACTTCTGGGCTAAACAAAACTGCATTATTGGTCAGCCCTATGACGTAGAAAAAGGTGCGGGCACCATGAACCCCTCCACCTTCTTACGTGTACTTGGTCCTGAATCCTGGAACATCGCTTATGTTGAACCTTCCCGTCGTCCTGCTGACGGCCGTTATGGTGATAACCCGAACCGTTTGTTCCAACATCACCAATACCAAGTAATCATGAAACCCTCTCCGGAAAATATCCAAGACTTGTATCTCCAAAGCTTGGCTGAACTTGGCATCCGTCAAGAAGAACATGACATCCGCTTTGTAGAAGATAACTGGGAATCTCCCACTCTTGGTGCTTGGGGCTTGGGTTGGGAAGTTTGGCTGGACGGTATGGAAATTACCCAATTCACCTACTTCCAACAAGTTGGTAGCCTTGACGTAAAACCTGTTGCTGTAGAAATTACCTACGGTTTGGAACGTTTGGCTATGTACATCCAAGGCGTAGAAAATGTTTACGATGTTGAATGGGTAGATGGCGTAACCTATGGTGACGTATTCCACACCAATGAAGTTGAACAATCCTACTACAACTTCCAAGTTGCTGATACTGAACTTCTCTTTGACTTGTTCAATAAATATGAAGCTGAAGCAAAACGCGTTATCGAATTGGGCTACATCCGCCCCGCTTACGATTATGTTTTGAAATGCTCCCATACCTTTAACTTGTTAGACTCCCGTGGCGCAATCAGCGTTAACGAACGTACTGCTTACATCGGTCGTGTTCGTGCTATGGCTCGTCTCTGCGCTAACGCTTATGTAGAACAACGTGAAAAATTGGGCTTCCCTATGCTGAAAAAGGAGGCGAATGAATAATGGAAAAACTGTTATTTGAAATTGGTACTGAAGAAATCCCGGCGAAGTTTATGCCCGGTATCCTGGTTCAACTGAAAGAACTGGCTGAAAAGAAAATGGACGAACTGCGCATTCCTTATGAAGCAGTTAGAGTATATGGCACTCCGCGCCGTATGACCTTCATCGCTGACGGCGTTGCTGAACATCAAGCAGATAGCACCGTTGAAGCTAAAGGTCCTTCCGTACAAATCGCATTCAAAGACGGCGAAGCTACCAAAGCTGCTCAAGGCTTTGCTCGTGGCCAAGGCGTTGCTGTTGAAGATTTGGAAGTTCGTGATGGCTATGTTTTCGCTGTAAAACATTTGGCTGGTCAAGAAGTTGAAGCTTTGCTTCCCGGTCTTCTCCAAGACATCCTCACTTCCTTGAATTTCCCCAAAACCATGCGTTGGGCTGAATATGACTTCCGTTTTGTTCGTCCTATCCGCTGGATGGTTGCTCTCTTTGGCGACGATGTAATCCCCGTAGAAATCACTGGCGTTAAATCCGGCAAACTTTCTCGTGGTCACCGCTTCTTGCGTCCTGCTCTCGTAGAAGAAGCAAAAGCTATCGAAAGCCTTGACGATGCAAAAGAATTGTTGGAAAAAGCTGTTAGCGCTGTAAAAAATACTGTTACTTCTGCTATCAACAAAACTGCTGGCGTTGTAGAAATTCCCTGCGCTGAAGCTTATGAACAAATTTTGATGGACAACTTCGTAATGGTTGACCAAGATGCTCGTCGTGAACTTATCCGTCAACAAGTAATCGACCTTGCTGTTGAAGAAGGCGGTCACGCTGAAATCGACGAAGATTTGCTTGAAGAAGTTAACTATCTCGTTGAATGGCCTACAGCTCTCTGCGGTAAATTCGAAGACAAATTCTTGGCTCTGCCCAAAGAATGCATCATCACCCCGATGCGTGAACATCAACGTTACTTCCCTGTATTGAAAGAAGACGGCAGCCTGCTCAACAAATTCATCACCGTTCGTAACGGCGGTAAAGAACATTTGGAAGTTGTTGCTCACGGTAACGAACGCGTACTCCGTGCTCGTTTGGCTGACGCAGAATTCTTCTTCAACGAAGACCGTAAACAACCTTTGGAAGCTCGTTTGGCTAAACTTACCACCGTTTCCTTCCAAGAAGGTTTGGGCAATATGAACGATAAGAGCCAACGCCTTGTGAAAGCAGCTGACATGATTGCTTTCGGCTTGAACTCTAAAGTTGATAAAGAAAAATTGGCTCGCACTGCACTGCTTTGCAAAACTGACCTTGTTACCGGTATGGTTGTTGAATTTACCGAACTTCAAGGCGTTATGGGCCGTGAATATGCACTCCTCGACGGCGAAGCTCCGGAAGTTGCAAAAGGTATTTTCGAACACTACATGCCTCGTTTCGCAGGTGACGAACTGCCTTCCACCGACATTGGCCGTATCGTAGGTATTGCTGATAAACTGGACAACATCGTTGCAACCTTTAGCCGTGGCCTTGCTCCTACCGGTTCTCAAGACCCGTACGCATTGCGCCGTCAAGCTCTTGGTATCATCAACATTTTGATTGATGGCAACTACCATGTTTCCATGGTTAAATTGATTGCAGGCGTTGCATATCTCCTCAACATTCCTGCAGAAAAAACCAAAGAAGTTATCATGCCTGTAATGGACTTCTTCAAACAACGTTTGAAAAATATGCTTCTTGATCAAGGCATCCGTTATGATGTAGTTGACGCAGTTCTTGCTGACGACCGCAACGATGACATTGCTGACCTTGCTGCTCGTGCACAAGCTCTCAATGCTTTCGTAGTAACTGAAGAAGCTCCGGCTCTCATCCAAGCTGCTACCCGCGTTGCTAACCTTTGCAAAAAAATTGAACAAGAAACCGCAATCAACACCAACATCTTCCAAAATCAGGCTGAAGGTGAACTCCACAAAGCAGTTACCGCAGTTAACAACGAAGTTCTGTTGGCTACCGTTCAATTCAACTATGCAGAAGTTCTCCAAATTGCTTGCAAATTGGTAGCTCCCATTAACAAGTTCTTTGAAGACGTTATGGTTATGGATAACGACGA
Organism: Phascolarctobacterium sp.; assembly: GCA_045123075.1. GTDB lineage: Bacteria > Bacillota > Negativicutes > Acidaminococcales > Acidaminococcaceae > JAHHUH01. Next base: position 8,819 of record JBGVIJ010000035.1, read on the forward strand.
ACAAATCAAAAACAACCGCTTGGCGTTGCTCTCTGCTGTAAAAGATGTGACTCATGCTGTTGGTGATTTGAACCTCATCGTATAAGAAACTCGTTTAAAAAGTAATACTAACTCCGCTCCTCTAAAAAAGAGGAGCGGAGTTTTATATTTTAAAAAGGATTTACCTCATAAGTCGAGAATATAAATATAGTAAAGCTATTTTATAGGAGGACCCATGTTCTGCGTTGATGTTGCAATTAATTTGCCTGTAAAGAGTTTGTTCAAACAGTTTACCTACGCCGTACCTGACGAGCTGAATTTTTTAGACAGCGGTTGGCGTGTGGTAGTTCCTTTTGGCGCGCAAAAAGTAGAAGGCTTTGTAGTGCGTCGTAGGGAATTAAGTGAACTTACCCAAGAGGCACAAGAAAAACTGAAAAATGTTGAAGCAGCTTTAGGCGACAGAGCTTGGTTTGATGAAGAAATGTTACATACAGCCAAGTGGTTGGCTGATTATTATATGTGTTCTTTAGCGGAAGCAATGCGTCTTTTTGTTCCCGGTAAGACCAGTATTAAACGTCAAGTTGTGAAGGATGAAAATGGTAAGTTGCTTTATTATGCCTACGAGGAGCGTTTGAAGGAAAAGACTGTGCTTGCCTACAAAATTACGGAAGCAGGCCGCGCCGCCCTCGCTCTTGGCGATAGTAGGGCGAAGGCTCAAATGGCGGCGCTTGCCGTGCTTGCCGAAGGTGAGTGGCTAACCGTCAACGACCTTTTAGAGTACAAGGTTAGTGCTGCAACTGCTCGTACTTTAGTGCAAAAAGGCTGGGCAGAAGCCGGACAAAAGCGTATTTTACGCAATAGTTATGTTAATCCTCAAAAGCGTGGTGAGCTTTTCACTTTAACTGATGAACAAGCCATTGCTCTTGAAAAAATAAATGCTTCCGTTTCTGAAGGTGACGGTAAAACTTTCTTACTGCAAGGTATTACAGGCAGTGGCAAGACGGAAGTTTATATTCGTGCTGCGGCGCAGGCGGTGGAGCAGGGTAAGCAAGTTTTAATGCTTGTTCCGGAAATTGCTTTGACTGCCCAACTTGTAAAACGCTTTAAAGCTTGGTTTGGTGATGAGGTTGCTGTGGTCCACAGCAAGCTTTCCCAAAATGAACGCGGTGACGTGTGGTACAAGATGCATACTCATCAAGCGAACATTTTGATTGGGGTACGCAGTGCGGTGTTTGCTCCTTTTGAAAATTTAGGTTTGATTATTATAGACGAAGAGCACGAAACAAGTTACAAGCAGGACGAACGTCCTAATTACCACGCTCGTAACGTAGCGCTGGAACGTGCTCGTTTAACAGGTGCTCCCTTGATTTTAGGTAGTGCTACTCCTGACCTTGAAAGTTACTACAAGGCAACAACTGGTGAGTACGTTCATTTGCGTTTAACAAAACGTGCTACCGGTAGTGAGCTTCCTGCTGTGGAAATCGTAGATATGCGTAAAGAACTTGCGGAACGTAATTTTAGCGTGCTTTCTCGTAAGCTTAAGCAAGCTCTCGTTACTACTGCTTCCGAAGGTGAGCAGGCAATCGTACTTTTAAACAGACGTGGTTATTCCACTTTCGTTATGTGTCGTGACTGCGGTGCATCCATAACTTGTCCCCATTGTGCGGTGGCCCTTGTTTATCATAGTGCAGGGGAGGCAATGCGTTGTCATTACTGCGGTAACACTGCGGAGATTCCTACGGAATGTCCTACTTGCCATAGCAGACGCATTAAATTCTTTGGCACCGGTACTCAAAAGGCAGAAGCTGAACTTATGGAACTGCCAGAAGTAAAAGTACTGCGTATGGATCAAGACAGCACCGCTCAAAAATTTGCTCATGCAGATATTTTAAGCAGCTTTGCCCGTGGCGAGCGTAATGTTTTGATTGGTACTCAGATGGTTGCTAAAGGACACGATATTCCCAATGTAACCTTGGTTGGCGTACTCAGTGCAGATAGTGCTCTTAATTTGCCGGACTACCGTGCGTCAGAGCGTACTTTCTCTCTTTTGACTCAGGCTGCAGGACGGGCGGGGCGTGGTGATAAACCTGGTAAGGTTATCTTCCAAGCCTACGATGTAGAAAACAAAGTTCTTGAACAAGCTGCTCGTCAAGATTACGACAGCTTTGCCACTGACGAACTCAAGGCAAGGGAAATGTTCTTCTATCCGCCTTTTGCCCAAATGCTGAAGATGACCATTTGGGATAAGGATGAAGCTGCAGCTCTTGGCATGGCGAAAAGGGTAACAACTTTCTTGCAAGGGCAACAACTGGAAGGGAAGCTTTGTGATTTAATGGTGCTCGGTCCATTCCCTGGACTTGTTGCTAAAGTCAGAGATATGTATCGCTTTAATATTCTTGTTAAGGCAAAGGATATGAAGGCGGTTAAGGAAGCACTGCTTGCCAGTGAGTTTAAGGAACAACGCAACTTGTTCTTTGACGTTGATCCTGTGAATGTTATTTAACGTTTTTTGAAATAAAGTGGTTTCTATGGTACAATATAAGGTACTAAATTTAACATAAATAATAGGAGGCACATTGTGGCTAAATTAAAAATTCTTACTGCAGGTGACCCTGTTCTCCGCCAAACTGCAGCGGAAGTAACCAAAATAGATAAGAAGTTAATCAAATTATTGAAAGATATGGCAGAAACCATGTACGCTGCTGACGGCGTAGGTCTTGCTGCTCCCCAAATTGGCGTTTCCAAACGCATTGTTGTTATTGACGTAGGCGACGGTATCATTGAAATGATTAACCCTGTCATCGTTAACAAAGAAGGTAGCGTAGTTGGCGGCGAAGGTTGCCTTTCCGTACCTGAATACGAAGGCGAAGTAGAACGTGCTGAAAAAGTAGAGTGCGAATTTACTGACCGCAGCGGTAAACGCTATTTGATTGAAACTGATGGTTTGTTGGCAATTGCAATCCAACATGAGCTTGACCATTTGGACGGTGTACTGTTCATCGATAAAGCTCAATCCATTATGCCTAAGAAGAAAGAAAAATTTGATTAATAGGTGAAGAATATGCGTATAGTTTTTATGGGAACTCCTGATTTTGCCGTAGGCAGCTTGCAAGCTTTGGCAGAAGCAGGTAAATATGAAATTGTTAGTGTTATCACTCAACCGGATAGACCTAAAGGTCGCGGTCGTCAAATGTTGATGACTCCCGTTAAGGAGTACGCTTTGAGCCAAGGCTTTGAAGTTCATCAACCTCAACGGGTTAAAACTCCGGAGTTTGTTGCACAATTACGTGAAATGAATCCTGATTTGATTGTAGTTGCTGCTTTTGGTCAACTGCTTTCTCAAGAAATTCTTTCTATGCCTAAATATGGTTGCATCAACGTGCACGCTTCCTTGCTTCCCAAGTACAGAGGTGCTGCGCCCATTCACTATGCAATCATGCAAGGTGAAAAAGAAAGTGGCGTAACCATTATGCAAATGGATATCGGTATGGATACCGGTGACATGATTAAAAAAGTTGTTGTACCCATTGACGAAAATATGACCATGGGCGAACTCCACGATGAACTAAAAGTTAAAGGCGCAGAGCTTTTGCTTGAAGTTATCGACGATATTGATGCAGGTAAAGCACAACCTGAAAAACAAAACGAAGCAGAAGCAACCTACGCTTCTCTTTTGAAACGTGATATGGAAAGAATCGACTGGAGCAAAGCTGCTGCGGATATTCACAATTTGATTCGTGGCTTTAACCCTGCTCCCGGTGCTTTCACTAAATTGCCCGATGGCAAAAATCTTAAAATTTGGGGTAGCCGTTTAACTGACAAAACTGCTACTGCTGAACCCGGCACTGTAGTTGAAGCAACTAAGCATAGCTTCTTTGTTGCTTGTGGCGACGGTGTTCTGGAAATTATCGAAGTACAACCCGAATCTAAAAAACGTATGGCTGCGCAAGTTTTCATTAACGGCCGTGGCGTACAAGTTGGAGACGTTTTAGGCAAGGAGTAAGCCTTACATAATGGAAGAGACTATCTTTAAACCTAAAAAGAGAATATTTATGGCACTCACTTCCATAAGTGCTTTAGTTGGCGCTTTAATGATTTACGTGGTCTGGAAAGTAACTGTTCCCGGACTTGAGCAAATTCATTATCTGTTGCCTAAACTGGTGGGCGTTGTAGGTGGCTTCATTGCCTTTGCCTTGATGACTGGCGTTATTGGCATGGTATTGGCACTTTTGGGTATTTCCATTTTTAAGGTGCTGTATTTTTGGGCATGGAAGGCTGTCAATCTGCTGTTCCCCTTTGCTGTAGTGTTGGGTAGGGTGTTTAATATTCCTCGTGTGAAGATTGAACAGTCCTTTATCGAAGTTAGCAACCATTTAGTAATGCAACATAAGATTAAGGTGCCTGCTGAACGCATTTTGATTCTTACTCCTCACTGCATTCAAAAGGATACCTGCGTGCACAAGATTACCCGTAACGTAGAAAACTGCAAGCAATGCGGTGGTTGCAGTGTTGGTGATATGCTTGGTTTGGCACATAAGTACGGTTGTAAGCTGGCGGTAGCTACTGGTGGTACTTTGGCACGCCAAATGGTAATGCAGGCGAGACCTAAAGCCATTGTGGCAGTTGCTTGTGAACGTGACTTAACCAGTGGTATTCAAGACGTGTTCCCATTACCTGTTTTGGGTGTTTTAAATGAACGTCCTTATGGACCTTGTTTTAATACTCGTGTAGATAAAAAGAAACTTGAAGATGCTATTTTAGCATTCTTAGATGATGAGGAAGCCAATGGCAAAAAATGACAAGAAACCTGCTACTGCTCGTAGTGGTGCTGTAGAAATTCTGCGGCAAGTTTTGGGCGAAGGCGCATATACAAATATTGCAGTTAATAAATTCCTGCGCAGTCATGAACTGAGCGATATGGACCGCCGTTTAATGACGGAACTGGTTTATGGCACAGTAAAAGCTGTGGGAACTATTGATTGGTATTTGCAACAATGTGTTACTCGTCCTTTGGACAAGATTGATAAGCTGGTGTTGAGTATATTAAGAATCAGCGTGTATCAGCTTTTATATATGGATAAGATTCCTGCTTCAGCGGCTTGTAACGAAGCCGTTAATTTGGCGCGCCTTTTTAGCCATGAAGGTACTGCTAAATTCGTCAATGGCGTATTACGTGGTCTGTTGCGTAAAAAAGACAGCTTCGCTTTCCCTGATGCGGAAAAGGAAACTGCCGATTATATTTCCTTGGCAATGTACCATCCTCGTTGGCTGGTGAAGAAGTGGCTTAAAAACTACGGACGCGAAGCTACCGAAGCTTTGTGTGCTTTTGGTAACACTCCCGCGCCGGTGTGCCTGCGTGTAAACACTTTGGTTACTACCCGCGACGCACTTATGGAAAAATTAACCGCTGCTGGCGGCGAAGTGCGTGCTTCCAAATGGAGTGCAGACGGTATCGTTTGTGATAAGCTGCCTGCATTAAGCACCGTCTTTGCAGATATGCACAATGAATTTTACGTGCAGGACGAAAGCAGTATGCTTGTAGGTACAGTGCTTGCTCCGAAAGCAGGGGAGACCGTAGTAGATATGTGCAGTGCTCCCGGTGGTAAGACTACTCATTTGGCGCAGTTGATGCAAAATGAAGGCACTATCTACGCAGGTGACGTGCACGAACATAAAATTAAACTTATTGAAGAAAATGCTACCCGTTTGGGTATCAAGATTATAAATGCGCAAATCCAAGATGCTACTGAGTTTGTAGAAGCTTGGGAAGGCAAAGCGGATAAAGTTTTAGTTGACGCACCTTGCTCCGGTATGGGTGTGCTTCGTCGTCGTGCGGAAGCAAGATGGCGTAAAACTCGTAATGATTTAAAAATCTTCCCGCCTTTGCAACTTAAAATTTTGACTAACGCTGCTCGCTATGTAAAAGCAGGTGGAACCATGGTTTATAGTACCTGCACCATCGAGCAGGCAGAAAACCATTACTTAGTACAAGAATTTTTGGCAGCTCATCCTGATTGGAGCATTGAACCTTTCTCCCATCCTTTGACCGGTGATATGGTAGAGGAACTGCAACTGATGCCCAATGTTGACGGTGTAGATGGCTTCTATATTTGTAAATTGGTGAAAAAATGAAACAAGATATTTTCGGTTTAACAATTGAAGAATTGCAAGATAAATTTGTTGAGCTTGGTTTGAAAAAGTTCCGTGCGAAACAAGTTTTCAAATGGATGTACCAAAAGTCCGTGTTTGATTTTGCAGAAATGCACAATCTGAGCAAGGCAGATATCAATATAATGGAAGAAAACTTTACTGTACTGCCTCGTGAACTTAAGATTTTGCGTGAGCAAAACTCCAGCGACGGTATGACCAGTAAGCTTTTGATTGCTTTTCCTGATGGTAATTCTGTAGAAACTGTTTTGATGAACCACGATTACGGTTACAGCGTATGCGTTTCCAGTCAAGTTGGCTGCGATATGCATTGTGCTTTTTGTGCCAGTGGTTTAAATGGTTGCGTGCGTAACCTTACTGCACCGGAAATCATTGTGCAAGTTTACCTCTTTAACGAACGCCTGCGTGCAACCGGCAAAATGGTTAGTCGCGTAGTTGTTATGGGTAGCGGTGAACCTATGCTCAATTTTGATAGCGTGCTTGGTGCGTTGGACTTCCTCCATCGTGAAGATACCAGCTTTATGAGCTATCGCAATATGACTATTTCTACTTGTGGTATTATCCCCGGTATCGAAAAGCTCAAAGAGCAAGGCAAGCCTATCAATTTGGCAATCAGCCTTCACGCAGTTAAGAACGATTTGCGTACTGAACTGATGCCTGTAAATAAAGGTTTTAACTTTGTTGATGTCATCACTGCTGCTGAAGGTTATAGCGAAGCAGGTGGCAGACAAGTTACCTACGAATATATCTTGATTAAAGATAAAAATGACAGCGTGCAAGATGCAGAACTTTTAAGTAACTTCCTGCGTTTCAAACACGCTACTGTAAATCTTATTCCCGCTAATCCCGTACCTGAAAAGGGCTTTGAACGTCCTAGTAAAAATGCCATTGAGCGTTTTGTAAAGGTACTGCAAAAAAATAAAGTGAACGCTACTGTACGCAAGGAAATGGGCAAAGATATTGATGCTGCTTGCGGACAACTGCGTGCCAAGTTTGCTAAGGAGCAAGGAAAAAAGTAAGATGAAAGTTATCAGCAAGACCCACGTGGGCATGGTAAGAAATAATAATGAAGATAGTTTGCTAGTACGCGAGCCTTTCCTATTTGCCGTTGCTGACGGTATGGGTGGATATTCTGCAGGGGAAGTTGCCAGTCGCGAAACTTTAAAGGCTTTTGAAGTTGCAACTCACGAGCTGCGCCACACTAAGGAGCACGCTCCTGAAGAAGTACTTAAGTTAGCTTTTGACAGGGCAAATACTCACACCTATAAGATGGCGACTAAAAACGAAGCCTACAAAGGTATGGGTACAACCTTGACTGCACTGTACTTGCCCGGAGACAACACTGCCTACGCTGCACATGTTGGAGATAGCCGTTTATACTTGTACCGCAATAACATCCTTAGCCAAATTACCAAGGATCATTCCTATGTGGCAGATTTATTGGCGCAAGGCAAGATTACTTCTAATGAAGCTTTCAACCATCCCAAGAAGAATATGCTCTTGCAAGCTTTAGGTGTGGAAGAAAAAATTACCACTGATATTTTCCACTTTGCTTTGGAAGCAGGGGACATCCTGCTTTTGTGCAGTGATGGACTTTCTGATATGCTTCGCGATTTGGAAATTGCTCACGATTTAGAAGCATCTGATTTTGAAAATGCTGCTACCGCTTTACTAGAACACGCTCTTGATAACGGTGGCAAAGATAATATTAGTTTGATTATGATTTCTGTAGAGGAGGATGACTAAATGGAAAACACCATATTGAATAGACGTTATGAAATCCTCCGTACTATCGGACAAGGTGGCATGGCAGAAGTTTATCTGGCACATGACATTCTCCTTGACCGCGACGTAGCAATCAAAATGTTGCGTGACCAATTTGCTGCGGATAAAGCTTTGTTGGAACAGTTCCGCAGGGAAGCAAAATCTGCTGCTCGTTTGGAACATCCCTACATTATTAATATTTACGACGTAGTTTCCGAAGGCGATAAAGAATATATCGTCATGGAACATGTTGAAGGCATTACCTTAAAAGACTACTTGCAAAACAATAAGCTCTCCTTGAATGCAGTGCTGGAAATTGGTGTGCGTTTGGCAGATGCTTTGCAACATGCTCATAGCAGAAATATTGTTCACTGCGATATTAAACCTCAAAATATTTTGGTAGATAAGTACTTGAATCCTAAGATTACCGACTTTGGCATTGCTAAAATGGTAAGTAACCAAACCATGGTTTATACTCCTACCGTAATGGGTTCCGTACATTATCTTTCTCCTGAACAAGCTACCGGCGGTCGTGTTACTGCAAGCAGTGACGTGTATTCTTTAGGTGTAGTGCTTTTTGAAATGCTCACCGGTAAAGTTCCTTTTGATGGCAACACTCCCGTAGCTATTGCCATGATGCATGCAGATAAGGAAGTTCCTCCTTTAAGCGATTATTTGGATGAGGTTCCCGAAGGCTTGCAAGAAATTTTAGATACTGCTTTGGCGAAAAATCCGGCTAAACGTTATCTTAATGCAGGCTCCTTACGTAGAGCATTGCTCGATTTGAAGATGCAGTTGTTCCCCTTTAGTAGCAATGATTATCGTAAAGAGATGACCATTGCTATTCCCCAAGAAACTCGAATGAGTGAAGAGGAATTGGAAGGCGCAACTATGATTATGCAGCCAGTTCGTCCTCAAATGGAAACTGCTGACAAAGAAGAATCCATAGGTGAAGATGAAATGGCGAAAAGAAGAAAAAAGAAAAAGTTAAAATTTGGCATTAATCAAATTATGATTCTTGCTACCATTCTTGTAGTGCTTGCTTCCGTAATTGCTAACTTTGTGTTTGGTAGCAGTCGTGCTGTTGTAAAAGTGCCCAGTGTTTTAAAAATGACTGTGGTTGAAGCGCAAAATTTACTGGAAGCGCAAAAGTTCGTTGTTGATTTGGAAGAAGGTCATGACGATGCAGCGCAACCTGGTACCATAATCAAACAAACTCCTGCTGCTGGTGAAGAACGTAAAGAAGGCAGCAAAATGTTGCTCGTGGTAAATAAAGGTGCAGAACTGAAAAGTGTTCCGGAAGTTCGTACTATGACCTTCGAAAAAGCAACTCGCTTTATTGAACATGCAGGCTTTGAAGTTGGCGAAATCAGCAGAAAATATGACCGCAAAGAAATTATCGGTACTGTTTTGGCACAACAACCTAAAGGTGCAAGCAAGCTTCCTAAAGGTAGCAAAATTAACTTGGTCATCAACGAAGGCGACAAACCTGTACCTAACTTGGCAGGCAAAAAAGTTAAGGATGCTGAAAAACTTTTGAAAGCTGCTGGCTTGCGTTTGGGTGAAGTTCGTTACATTGACGATAGACCTGCTAAAGATACTATTGTTTCCACTACTCCTATGGCAGGTCAAAAAATTGCAGAGGTTGAAAAAGTTGACCTTACTGTATCTAACGGTGAAGCAAGTAAACCGAGAGATATTTACGTAGA
>JBGVIJ010000036.1:0-21035 GCA_045123075.1 Phascolarctobacterium sp.
CAGTAAAGCTCCATGGGGTCTTTCTGTCCAGTCGCGGGTAACCTGCATCTTCACAGGTATTTCAATTTCACCGGGTCCCTCGTTGAGACAGTGCCCAAATCGTTACACCTTTCGTGCGGGTCGGAACTTACCCGACAAGGAATTTCGCTACCTTAGGACCGTTATAGTTACGGCCGCCGTTCACCGGGGCTTCGGTCGAATGCTTTGGACTAATCCGGACATCCTTCCTTAACCTTCCGGCACTGGGCAGGTGTCAGCACCTATACGTCAGCTTTCGCTTTAGCAGGCACCTGTGTTTGTGGTAAACAGTCGCTTGGGCCTCTTCTCTGCGACCACGCTATGCTCCAGGAGCAAGTCCCTTCACATTGGTGGCTACCCTTATCCCGAAGTTACGGGTACATTTTGCCGAGTTCCTTAACGAGGGTTCTCCCGCGCACCTTAGGATTCTCTCCCCGCATACCTGTGTCGGTTTACGGTACGGGCGGTGCTCATCTCACTAGAAGCTTTTCTCGACAGTGTGGGGTCAACGACTTCGCGAGTATTTCTACTCGCTCCGCGTCACGCCTCAGCCTCAGGTGTGCGGATTTGCCTACACACCAGCCTACACGCTTGCACAGGAACTACCAGTCTCCTGCTCGCCTACCCTCCTGTGTCACTCCATCGCTCAAACAATTCACACCGGTACTGGAATATCAACCAGTTGTCCATCTCCTACGCTCTCTGCCTCGGATTAGGTCCCGACTTACCCTGGGACGACGATCGTTGCCCAGGAATCCTTATGCTTTCGGTGGGAAGGATTCTCACCTTCCTTTTCGCTACTCATACCAACATTCTCACTTCCCATAAGTCCACCATGCCTTACAGCACAGCTTCTGCCCTATGGGAACGCTCCCCTACCCCACATGCCTAAGCATGTAGCCACAGCTTCGGTTCCGTACTTTAGCCCCGGGAATCTTCGGCGCAGGGTCTCTCGACCAGTGAGCTATTACGCACTCTTTAAATGGTGGCTGCTTCTAAGCCAACATCCTGGTTGTTTATGAGACCCCACATCCTTTTCCACTTAGTACGGCATTTGGGACCTTAGCTGGTGGTCTGGGCTGTTTCCCTTTTGACTACGGATCTTATCACTCGTAGTCTGACTCCCAAGCTCTGCAGCATAACCATTCGGAGTTTGACAGGGTTCGGTAACCTTTACGGCCCCTAGCCCGATCAGTGCTCTACCGCCTATGCTTACTACTTGAGGCTAGCCCTAAAGCTATTTCGGGGAGAACCAGCTATCTCCGCGTTCGATTGGAATTTCACCTCTACCCACATCTCATCCGAAAGCTTTTCAACGCTCACCGGTTCGGTCCTCCACGCAATTTTACCTGCGCTTCAACCTGGACATGGGTAGATCACTGCGGTTTCGGGTCTACGTACAGCAACTTGCCGCCCTCTTAAGACTCGCTTTCGCTTCGGCTCCGTGTCTTCCACTTAACCTCGCTACTGCACGTAACTCGTTGGTTCATTCTTCAATAGGCACGCCGTCGCTTTCGCTCCGACTGCTTGTAGACATACGGTTTCAGGTACTCTTTCACTCCCCTCCCGGGGTTCTTTTCACCTTTCCCTCACGGTACTATGCGCTATCGGTCGCCAATCAGTGTTTAGCCTTGGAGGGTGGTCCCCCCTGCTTCCCGCAGAATTCCTCGTGCTCCGCGGTACTCTGGATACCGGCCTCGCCGCTCTGCCTTTCGCCTACATGACTATCACATGCTATGGTGTACCTTTCCAGGTACTTCAGCTAGGCCTGACTTTGATTATGCCGGTCCTCAACCCCATGCACCCGAAGATGCATGGTTTGGGCTCTGCCCTCTTCGCTCGCCGCTACTGTGGGCATCTCGTTTGATTTCTCTTCCTCCGGGTACTTAGATGTTTCAGTTCCCCGGGTTCCCTTCCTTTCGGATAACTACCCATGACGGTAGTTGGGTTTCCCCATTCGGACATCTACGGATCAATACTTGCTTGCAGTTCCCCGTAGCTTTTCGCAGCTTACCGCGTCCTTCATCGGCTATTGGCGCCTAGGCATCCGCCGTATGCCCTTAGTAGCTTGACTTTTCAGCTCCTAAGAACTTTAACGTTCCTAGTCTTTTTGTTTTTACTCGTTAACTCTTTCTTGCTTTTAATTCGCAATTTCAGAGGTGCCAGATGGTCTCATCAATCATCTGGACTTTTTATTCTTCTGTGAAGTTTTCAAGGTACAATTTAAGTGGTGGAGACGAGCGGAATCGAACCGCTGACCCCCTGCTTGCAAGGCAGGTGCTCTCCCAGCTGAGCTACGCCCCCACTTCATTATGTAATTATTCATTTGGTGGGCCTAAGTGGACTTGAACCACTGACCTCACGCTTATCAGGCGTGCGCTCTAACCAGCTGAGCTATAGGCCCGAATAATCACTTTGAAGGCACAGAGCCTTCAAAACCAAACAAAACCTAAGCAAATGTGCGTCGACTGAAGTCTACGGATTGTCTTCACAATCCATGTCTCCATAGAAAGGAGGTGATCCAGCCGCACCTTCCGATACGGCTACCTTGTTACGACTTCACCCCAATCATCGACCCCACCTTAGACGGCTGGCTCCTAAAAGGTTACCCCACCGGCTTCGGGTGTTATCAACTTTCGTGGTGTGACGGGCGGTGTGTACAAGGCCCGGGAACGTATTCACCGCAGTATGCTGACCTGCGATTACTAGCGATTCCGACTTCATGCAGGCGAGTTGCAGCCTGCAATCCGAACTGAGATCGGGTTTCTGGGGTTTGCTCTGCCTCGCGGCTTCGCTTCCCTCTGTTGCCGACCATTGTAGTACGTGTGTAGCCCAAGACATAAGGGGCATGATGACTTGACGTCATCCCCGCCTTCCTCCAAGTTGTCCTTGGCAGTCTCCCATGAGTCCCCGACTTTACTCGCTGGTAACATAGGATAGGGGTTGCGCTCGTTGCGGGACTTAACCCAACATCTCACGACACGAGCTGACGACAGCCATGCACCACCTGTTTTCATGTCCCCGAAGGGAAAGCTCTATCTCTAGAGCGGTCAATCAATGTCAAGCCTTGGTAAGGTTCTTCGCGTTGCGTCGAATTAAACCACATACTCCACCGCTTGTGCGGGCCCCCGTCAATTCCTTTGAGTTTCATCGTTGCCGACGTACTCCCCAGGCGGGGTACTTATTGCGTTAACTCCGGCACAGGAGGGGTCGATACCTCCTACACCTAGTACCCATCGTTTACGGCCAGGACTACCGGGGTATCTAATCCCGTTCGCTACCCTGGCTTTCGCATCTCAGCGTCAGACACAGTCCAGAAAGGCGCCTTCGCCACTGGTGTTCCTCCCAATATCTACGCATTTCACCGCTACACTGGGAATTCCCCTTTCCTCTCCTGCACTCAAGTCCCCCAGTATCCAAAGCCATACGGGGTTGAGCCCCGCATTTTCACTCCAGACTTAAAGGACCGCCTACATGCTCTTTACGCCCAATAATTCCGGACAACGCTTGCCACCTACGTATTACCGCGGCTGCTGGCACGTAGTTAGCCGTGGCTTATTCGTTTACTACCGTCATTACACAACATTGTTCACATCATGCACATTCGTCATAAACAAAAGAGCTTTACGGTCCGAAAACCTTCATCACTCACGCGGCATTGCTCCGTCAGGCTTTCGCCCATTGCGGAAGATTCCCCACTGCTGCCTCCCGTAGGAGTCTGGGCCGTGTCTCAGTCCCAATGTGGCCGTTCATCCTCTCAGACCGGCTACTGATCGTCGCCTTGGTGAGCCGTTACCCCACCAACTAGCTAATCAGACGCAGGCCCATCCTTTGGCGATAGCTTACATGTAGAGGCCATCTTTCACAAGACTCTCATGCGAGAATCCTGTCACATTCGGTATTAGCACTCCTTTCGGAATGTTGTCCCCATCCAAAGGGCAGGTTGCCTACGCGTTACTCACCCGTTCGCCACTAAGAACCCCCGAAGGAGTTCTCCGTTCGACTTGCATGTGTTAGGCATGCCGCCAGCGTTCGTCCTGAGCCAGGATCAAACTCTCCAATAAAGTTTATTGAAGAACCGATTGGCTCTTGTTATTAAAAGAAATTATTTTGACTTTTAGGTCGTACATTTCCGAAGAAATGCTTGACCCGCACATTCGCTTTTTTCTAGGTTCTTGTTCAGTTTTCAAGGTTCTGTAGTCGCTTGCGTCAGCGACTTGTTTATAATACCATCTGTTTCCGGGACTGTCAACACCCTTTTTTAACTTTTTTCGATATTTTTTCGCGATACGCTCGGCTCGGTTGGCAAAGAAGGCGTGTCCTGCTCAAGCATGACACGCCTTAAAAAATTTTAAATTTTTTTATTTTTCGTAGGTAAAATTGTTGAAATGAGGTACTAAATCTTTACCTTCTTGAGATTCAGCAGTTAAAACAGCTTGAACCAAGATTGCATTTTCTAAACGTTTCTTTTGCAATTTGCAACCATATTCATACGGTTTAGTGATATCGCCATTAATCAAATCAGCATTTGCATGACAACCACCACTGCAGAAGAAACGTGCCCAACATTTGCTACATTCAGGTTTTGTCATAACATGAGTATGACGGAATTTTTGTACCAATTCCGGTTTTACTACGCCAGTTTCCAAAGTACCCAAAATATACTGTTCACGACCAACAAATTGGTGACAGGGATAAATATCACCATCAGCAGTAATCGCAAAATATTCATGACCTGCACCACAACCAGCTAAACGTTTCGCTACGCAAGGACCATTATCCAAAGCTACATTGAAATGGAAGAAGTCAAAAGGGTTACCTTCTCTACGTCTTTCCAAATAAGCACGAGCCAATTTATCGTATTCTTCAAAAATAATCGGCAAATCTTCTTCAGTAAGTACCCAAGGATCATCAATACCAACAACAGGTTCTACAGAAATTTCTTTACCTACTTTGGTCATATCCAGTACATCTTCACAGAAGTGAGTGCTGAAATGAGTATAAGTACCACGCAAATAATAGTTTTTACCTTCGCGGCTATCAATTACTTTTTTGAAACCACGTACTGCAGCATCATAGCTACCGGATTTATTGGGGAACGGACGCATTGCATCGTGAGTTTCCTTTTTACCGTCGAGGCTCAACACCAACATTACACGATTGTCATTCAAAAATTTAATGTTTTCGTCATTAAGCAAAGTACCATTGGTAGTAAGGGTGAGCTTAATGTTTTTGCCGGTTTCCTTTTCACGACGGCGTACATATTCAACAATATGTACTACAACTGACCAGTTCATCAACGGTTCGCCGCCAAAAAGATCCAGTTCCAAGTTATGGCGTTTCATACTACCTTCAATAGCAAATTCAACTGCTTTTTCTGCAGTTTCTTTGCTCATCAATTGACGACAACCACCAAAGGAACCGGTATCAGCAAAGCAATAACCACAACGCAAATTGCAGTCGTGAGTTACCAAGAGGCACAAAGATTTTACAATGGGTTTTTCAGCAAAAGTAGGAGGCACATCAAAACCAGGGCTAAAGAGCAAACCATTTTCTTGCAGCTCTTGCATTTCTGCCAACGCATCACGTAAATCTTCTTCGCTGTAACGTTCTTTCAATGCAGCTACTGCTTCCTCGCCATTGCTACCATCATAATAATCTAACAAATCATAAATAACATCATCAACCAGATGCACAGCACCGCTATTAACGTCAAGTACTGCCATATGGTCATCCAAACGCATTTTATGTATCAGCATGGATTTCACCTTTCATATAACCTAAATAGTAAAAAGCTCCCCGTCAAAACAGGGAGCTGATTTTGTTCAAATATTATTTGCTGTGTTCGCAAACTTGGTTGCCAACGGTGCAAGAAGTTTTGCAAGCGGATTGGCAGGAAGCGGGGCATTCACCACAGCCGCCAGTGCGGAGAGTTTTGTTCAACATAGCTTTGTTAACGGTTTTAATATGTTTACGCATTGTAAATTACCTCCAAATAAAAATATTACTGTACATATTTTAACTGCTTTTATCCGTTTATGCAAGGAATTTTTATTGCATCAGAAAATCTCTGACGATATTCAAATCTATACCTCTAGTTTGCAAAAATCCCCACAAATAAGCTCGTTCTAAACGTCTTTTAAAGCCTTCTAACCCATTGCCATCATCCACAATAGAGATTCGGTACAGTTCATAAGGAGCTTTTTGAAAAGCCTGATGAGTATTAGCCCCAACTTTACCAGTCAAGCCATAAGAAAACTTATATTCTTTGACCGCGTCTATTACTTTTTCATTGTAACCACCATTAGGATAAGCAATGCCATTGAGAGTATATCCCTCTAAGTTTTTTTCTATAAACTTTTTAGCACTGCCAACTTCCCAAGGCAAATATTTAGGATCTATTAATGCAAGAGGAGCATGATTGATGGTATGACTGCCTATTTCCATTCCATTAGCAAGCAAATCTAAAAGCCTATCATTCTCCATATAAATAGTCTTTCCAATGTCGCGATGCACTATATAAAAAGAAGCCTTAGCGTTATATTTTTTTAAAAGCGGTAAAGCATCTGTATGATTATTTCTGTAGCCATCGTCAAAACTCATAGCAACAACCTTTTCCAAATTGCCACCAGTTTGCAAAAGGCTCACTAATTCCTCTACACTTACAACCTTGTACCCTTCTTGAGTAAGATATTGCAAATGTGATTCAAATAAGGAAGCAGGCATAATTAAACTAGGTGGCCACTCTATCTCTACCGGTTCACCAACAGCATGATAAAGCAAAATAGGCGCACTACTTTTGCGATAAGCTGCATATTCT
Source organism: Phascolarctobacterium sp. (assembly GCA_045123075.1). Lineage (GTDB taxonomy): Bacteria > Bacillota > Negativicutes > Acidaminococcales > Acidaminococcaceae > JAHHUH01. Next base: position 6,839 of record JBGVIJ010000036.1, read on the forward strand.
TCTTTGACTACATCTGCAAAGAACATCCAAAAACCACCAAAGACAATTATAAAAGCTAATACAATGCTAAATAAAAATTTAGCAAGCTTCTTTAACATTTACGCCTTCTCCACTTCCATACCTAAACCAACTGCCATTTCCTGCAACTTTTTCAAACGATGGTTAATGCCGGACTTACCAATCCCACCGGAATATTCCACCAACTCATTTAAAGAAGCATCAGGATATTCCAAACGCAGACGAGCAGTATCCTGCAACGCTTGGGGCAATTCACTTAACCCCATATGTTCATCAATAAATTTAATACAGTTAACTTGGCGCACCGCAGCCTTAACAACTTTACCAAGATTTGCTGTTTCGCAATTTACCCTGCGATTAACATTATTACGCATTTCCTTCAACACGCGTACATTTTCCAACTCCATCATAGAATTATGAGCACCGATAACACGCAGGAAATTTGTAATGCTTTCACCATCTTTAAGATAAACGATGTAGTCATTTTTGCGGTCAGTAAGCTTTGCCTTCATAGAGAAGGTATGCATTACCTTAATAATACTGCGTGCAAAATCTTCATTACCGGTTACCATTTCCAAATGATAATCACTGGACGGACGGCTAATACTGCCGCCACCTAAAAACGCACCACGTAAGAACGCACGCTTGCAACATTGCTTGTTAAGCAAAGGATTTTTCAAATCACTTTCCATGGAAAGCAGTTGCAATTCATTCATTGCGATGCTTACTTGAGGAGCAGGCAGAACACGCACTTGGTAACGATTATTTTTCTTCAGACGACGAGAACGTGTAATGACAACCTCTGTCTGAACTTGATAATTATTTTTTAAAATCTGCAATACGCGACGTGCTAAAGCAGCATTTTCTGTAGAAAAGTGAATGCCGATATTCATACCACGAATAACAATCGCACCACTCATACGCAGAACTCCTAAAACTTCCGCCTTATCACAGCACACTTCATTAGTTTCCAAACGAGATAATTCGTTTTTTACATCATTGGAAAAAGACAAACGGCCTCCCCCTTTCACAAAAATTATTTTTTAAATTTTTCTCTGACGTCTTTATCCATAGTATTAAGACCATGACGCATAAAAATATAATCAAAGAATTGTACTCCTTTACCAAAAAGACGCAAACGATAAATGAGCATAATGAGCGCACGAGCAAGCTTGCGCGGATCATGACGCACAAAATCATCTTTACTGATTAGACTTGCCGGCACAACAGTAATTCCAAGCTTGCGAATTTTTTCTACATCAGGAGTAACAGGCATAGAACCTTCTGCATAATATTGCTTCAATTGTTCTGTAGTAATTTTTTGGTCATTGACAATAACATAATCCAAAAACTGTTTGCCCATATGGTCAATTAAAGCACGAACATGTTCCAAAGCACCATAACCATCAGTTTCACCGGGCTGAGTCATAACATTACAAACGTAAATTTTTACAGCATCAGATTTCAAAATTGCTTCGCGAATTTCCTCAACCAATAAATTGGGAATTACACTAGTGTACAAGCTACCAGGCCCGAAAATTAAAACATCAGATTTCAAAATTGCTTCTACCGCGCCTTTAGACGCAGAGGCATTAGCAGGTTTCATCAACATTCTTCTAATACGCTTACGAGCTTCCGGTATCTTAGATTCACCGGAAATAATGGTGCCATCGCTCATTTCTGCCTGCAATTGGATATCTTCCAGGGTAGAAGGAATAACGCGACCACGTACTTTTAAAATTTGACTTGTAGCACTCAACCCTTCTTCCATACCACCTTCAGCTTCAGCCATTGCTGCAATAAACAAGTTACCAAAACAATGACCCGCCAAAGGCGAATCACCTTTAAAACGATATTGCATCAAGCGTTCCATCAAAGGTTCGCGGTCAGCCAATGCGGTCAAGCAGTTTCGTAAATCCCCAGGAGGAATAATGCCCAGTTCCTTGCGCAAACGACCGGAAGAACCGCCATCATCCGCAGAGGTTACTACTGCAGTACAATTATTGGTAATATATTTCATGCCACGCAACAAGGTAGAAAGACCGGTACCTCCGCCAACTACCGTAATGGCAGGGCCATGAGTAAGCTTACGTTGTACGAAAACCTTTTCCATCAAAGAACCACTTTGCTCCGGCAGAACAGCAGTAACAACGGACTTAATTGTCTTACGAGTGCCGTAAATCATAAAACCTAAGCCAAAAATTACAAATAAGCCTCCAACTAAAATTACAAGAACATTGGAATACTTACCTGTTGTAGCATAAGTAATCTGGAATACTAATTCTTCCAGAGCACCCATTATTTGAAAATTAAAAAGAAAAGCTAAACCGAAAGCACAAAGCAAAACACCAATGGTAAATAAAAACAACCAGCGTTTTACGTTAATACCCGGATAAAGCCAAGTAATCCAGCGCATAAATTTCCTCCGTTACTTTTTATTGGAAAGTTCTCTGTGGCTTACTTCTACTTTGTACCCTTGCGTACTTAAGTATTCATAAATTTTGTTAGCTACAAAAACGCTGCGGTGCTGCCCACCAGTACAGCCTACACTGATTACAAGTTGGCTCTTGCCCTCATTAATATATTGAGGAATCAAGAAGTCAAAACGTTTAGCTTCTAATTTAAGATATTCGAAAGTTTGCGGGTAGCGACAGATATAATCAACTACAGCTTGATCGTTACCGGTTTTGTTACGCAATTCTTCTACGTAAAAAGGATTTGGTAAAAAACGCACGTCAAGTACCAAATCGCTATCTAACGGCAAACCATATTTAAAACCAAAAGAGCGTACTACAATACCCATACGTTCTCTTTCGCTGTCAGTACTGAAAAGTTCTTTTATCTTATTCTTCAACTCAGTAGAGTTCAACTCACTTGTATCGATGATATAAGTAGATTTTTCCAGTAAAGGTGCTAACAACTCACGCTCTTGAGCCAAATTATCTAAAAGTGTTTCGCTATCCCCCAAAGGATGACGACGACGAGTTTCTTTATAGCGACGTACCAAAGTTGCGTCATCTGCATCTAAAAATAACAATTCATATTTTTGACCGGAAGCCTTAATTTCATCCAATACTTGCAAAAGTTTATCAAAGAATTGACCACCGCGTACATCTACAACCAGAGCTACGTTACTTTCAGAAGTTTGACGACACAATTCTGCAAACTTGGGAATTAATGCCGCAGGCAAATTATCTATGCAAAAAAACTTTAAATCTTCTAAGGTTCTTACAACTTGGGTCTTTCCGGCACCGGACATACCCGTTATGATAAGAAAACGTGTCTGCATAATACTCCACTCCTTAAATAAATTAGTGAGATTAGTAAATTATATTATAACATACTTTTTCTGCTTCGGAAAATAAAAGAAAAGCGTAGCCACAAAGGCTACGCTTAAATCATCTGATTCCGGCAACTCCCAAAATTAAACCTAACACTCCGGAGAAGCACAATAATTTTATAACACTCATTTTATTTCGAATACACCATAAAGAAATTGGTAAGACGATACAACCAATCAAGTCAACCTTGGTATAATCTTTCGGCAAAGTTTCCGTATTCCACAAGGCAAGCAAAATGAAACCAACGCCCGCTGAACAAATTAATGCTACTACCGCAGGACGCAAGCCATTTAAAATACCACGAATAGGACCAATATCACCATACTTAAAGAACAGCTTTGCCAAAATCAGGACAATGATAATAGAAGGAAAAACAAACCCTGCAGTGGCAGCAATGGCTCCCGGCACACCGGCAACTTTGGTACCAACAAAGGTTGCTGCATTAATACCAATAGGCCCCGGTGTCATTTGAGAAATAGTAAAAATATCAATAAATTGTTGTAAGGTAAGCCATCCATGACGTTCAATTACCTGCTCTTGAATCAGGGGCATAGATGCATAACCACCGCCAACGCAAAATGCACCAACTTGAACAAAGCTCCAAAAAAGTTCCCAGTAAATCATTGCATCCTCCTCAAGAATATTTTTCGTCACGCAAAAGCATAAAGCCAAGCATTGCATCTACTAAAATTGCGTACATCAAATTTACATCAAAGAAATAATTTGCTACAAAAGTTCCTACAATAATCAATAGCGGTATCGCAAGTTTTTTCTTGAGTTCTTTCTTTAATAAATCAATAGCAACGTTAATGATAATAGCAGTAGCACCACATTGCATACCCTTCAAAAGTAATTGCACATACTCATTGCTAGCAAAAATATCATAAGAATAAGCCACAACACTTAACGTAAACAAAGGAGGCAAAACCGTTGCCAAGATTGCTGTTAAAGAACCTGCTAATCCAGCCAACTTATAGCCAATAATAATAGCAGCATTGACAGCCATAATGCCCGGCGCAGATTGAGCAATCGCTACTAAATTTAATGCTTCTTTATCATCCAACCATTTGTACTCATCAACAAACTTGGCTTTCAGCAGAGAAATAATTACAAATCCCCCACCAATCGTGAACGCGCTAATAATGAATGTTGACTTAAAAAGCTTCCAATATAAATCCTTATCCACACAAACTTTATCGTTCATAATTTTAACCTCTCAAAAGATTTACACATATTATAGCATGCACACCTTATTTTGACACCATTGCTTTTAAACGCAAAAAGAAGCTGCAAGAACCTTTACTTCCTGCAGCTTCTATGGAGAGCCTTCAGTAATTATAAATAAATTCATTTCTTCATCAGCCAATAACAACCAGCAACTGTGAAAGCTAAAAAGCTGTAGCATGCGATTTCAGTCATTGTTCTTCCTCCTCTCATTGTATTGTATGTAAAACCCTTTGGTTTTATTTTGTTTTCGTTCCCTTTAGCTTGATTAAAGTATACTTCCAACAATTGATACAAGTTTGTAAGAGCAGCAAAGAAATAGTGAACTTGGCGTATAATTATTCAAATTCACAACGAGTTTAAACCTTGTTTTTGGTAGCTACAACAACATAAAAAAAAACCCGCAACATTGCTGTTGCGGGTTGGCAATACAAAATCCAAATATTAGCGTTTGGAGAATTGGCTTGCTTTACGAGCTTTTTTCAAGCCGTATTTACGACGTTCTTTTTCACGCGGGTCGCGAGTCAAGAAGCCAGCTTTTTTGAGTACGGAACGGAATTCTTCGTCAACGAGGAGCAATGCACGGGAAATGCCGTGACGGATTGCACCAGCTTGACCGGAGATACCACCACCGTTAACGTTTACGAGAACGTCATATTTACCTTTGGTTTCGGTGAGTTCCAACGGTTGGTTAACGATCAATTCCAAGGTTTTCAGACCAAAATATTTATTCAATTCGCGGTCGTTGATGATGATGTTGCCTTCACCCGGAACCAGGCGAACGCGAGCAACGGAAGATTTACGACGACCGGTTGCATTATAAGTAACTACTGCCATTTATTCTTCCTCCCGATCTTATCTTACGTTGATTTCCAACACTTCAGGTTTTTGAGCAGCATGCGGATGTTCGCTACCTGCATAAACGTGGAGTTTGGTGTAAATTTGGCTACCCAGACGGTTGTGCGGGATCATGCCTTTAATAGCGAGTTCTACCATTCTTACGGGGTTTTTCTTCAGCATGTCGCCAGCTTTTACATAGCTGTCGCCACCGAGATAACCGGAATGACGGAAATAGATTTTTTGAGTAAGTTTTTTACCGGTCAGAACAACTTTGTCTGCATTGATAACGATTACGTGATCACCGGTGTCCATGTGCGGGGTAAAAGTCGGTTTATGTTTACCGCGCAGGACTTTAGCAACTTCAGCAGCCATACGGCCGAGAGTTTTATCAGCTGCGTCAACTACGAACCATTTACGTTCGATGTTGGACGGATTAGCCATAAAAGATTTCATCCTCATGTCCCTCCTAGAGAAATATACAATAGTTTGATTTTCTCACTGTCTTTCGGGGCTAGTGAAATCAAGCGGAAAATCACGTATAGTCATTATACCTATTTGAACTACCTAAGTCAAGAACTTTTTTGACAAATTTTGTACAAAAAATTACAGCTTTTTACGGCAGAAGCAACCGAAAATTAGACTTCAAAATCAGTATAAAAAACCTCTTTTAAATACAAGCCTTGAGCCGGAGCAGGCTCGTTCAAAAACTCGCAACGCTTTGCAGTAAGCTCAGCTTCAAAGTCTTTGGGAGTACGTTTTCCTAATCCAACTTGCACCAAAGACCATACAAGGTTGCGAACCATGTGGTACAAGAACCCATCTCCGCCAATGGTAAAGAGCAGCTCCCTACCTCTTCGCTCCCACTTTGCTTCATACATGGTACGAATAGGCGACGTTTCTACGCTACCACTACTGCGAAACGCACTAAAATCGTGTGTTCCAAGCAAGTAGCTTGACGCTTGGTTCATTGCATCCACATCTAAAGTTTCCCTAATTTGCCAAGCATACTTAACTTCAAAGGGACTATCAAATTCATTTTCTACAATACGATATTGGTAACGCTTCCACTTAGCACTATAGCGTGCGTGGAAACCAGCTTCAACTTCTTCAACACTGACAATAACAATATCTGCGGGAAGCATTTTCTTAGAAGCGCGGATAATGTTAGCGCAAGGAATGGTACCTTTTGTTTCTAATGTTACTACCTGTCCCCAAGCATGTACTCCTGCATCAGTTCGTCCTGAACCGGCAGTTACTACCGCTTCACCGCACAACTTACTAAGCACTTCTTCCAGAATATTTTGCACAGTTACAGCATTCTTTTGTTTTTGAAAGCCGTGGTAAGCACTGCCATCGTAAGCAACTACTAATTTTAAAGTGCGCATAAACCTGCACCCCAACGTAATACTGCCAAACCTACTGCCAAGAAAATTACAGCAGCAAAAGCAGTGTAGTCAATGCTCTTGTAGGAAAGTTCGTGCATACGAGTTCTGCCTTCTCCTCCACGATAGCAACGGGATTCCATGGCAATTGCAAGCTCTTCCGCACGACGAAAGGCACTTACAAACAAAGGAACAAGCAAAGGCAACATATTCTTAGCACGTTCAATCAAATTACCACTACTAAAATCTGCTCCACGTGCAGTTTGTGCTTTCATAATTCTATCAGTTTCTTCCAAAAGAGTAGGAATGAAACGCAAAGCAATAGTCATCATCATTGCCAATTCATGAGCAGGAACACCAATGCATTTAAATGGACGCAACAACTTTTCAATACCATCAGTCAAAACTATGGGAGAAGTTGTGAAAGTCAAAACAGAAGAGAATAGCAAAAGCAAGATTAAGCGCAATGCCATCTTAGTACCTAAAATTAAACCCTCTTCTGTAATTTTAAAAATCTTCCAAGAAAAAACAACGTTTTCACCGGGAGCAGTAAACATATGGATAACCATTGTAATTAAAATGATAATCCAAATAGGTTTCAATGATTTGAATACCAAACCCACAGGCAATTTTGCTACTGCTACAACAAGTGCAGCAAAGCCAATTAAAATTCCATAAGCAATCGGAGAATCTGCCAAAAAGATAGCAACGATGTAAATCAAAGTAGCTAAAATTTTAGTTCTAGGATCCAAGCGGTGGATGAAAGAATTTCCAGGGAAATACTGTCCTAAGGTAATTTCACTTAACATTATCTCCACCCCTTTGCTTTTTTAATACTCTTAACCAGTTCAGCGGCATCGGTAATGCCTTCGTCGATAGTTAAACCTTTATCACGCAACAATGCGCTCAATTTATAGATTTGCGGTTCATCCATGCCAACTTCAACCAATTCATCTTTATGTTGGCTAAAAATTTCTGTTGGCTTGCCGTCAAATAAAACCTTGCCTTTATTAATTACAAGCATTCTGTTTGCGTATTTAACTGCTTCTTCCATACTATGGGTAACAAGAACAATAGCAATGCCACGTTCTTTATGCAGTGCCATAATTTCTTTAAACACTGCATTACGACTACGGGGATCAAGCCCAGCAGAAGGTTCGTCCAAAACTAAATAGTCCGGATTCATAGCCACAACACCTGCAATGGCAACACGACGCATTTGACCACCACTTAATTGAAAGGGAGAACGTTGTGCGAAAGTTTCAAAGTCTAAACCTACAAAAGCCATTGCTTCGTGAACTTGCTTATCAATTTCTTCTGCACTAAAACCACGATTACGAGGGCCAAAAGCGATATCCTCATAAACAGTCTCAGCAAAAATTTGATGTTCAGGATATTGGAACACCATACCAACTTGCTGACGTGCTTGTTTAGCATCACTACCACGACCAGCAATATCAATACCACCAATGGTTACGTTACCGCGTAAAGGTTTAATCAAACCGTTCAAATGTTGTACCAAGGTAGATTTACCACTACCGGTGTGACCGATGATGGCAAGAATCTCACCTTTTTCGATAGTCAAAGAAACATCATTTAAAGCCTGACGCTCGAAGGGAGTGCCAGTCATATATGTATAAAAAACATTTGCTAAATTTATTGACATAATGCCTGTGCCAACTCCTCATCAGTAATAATATCTTTCGCTAATTTTATACCGCTCTTGCGTAATTCGCTGGCAACTTTCGCTGCTAAGGGTGCTTCTAAACCAATTTTTTCCAGCTCATCCACTCTACTAAAAACTTCTTTAGGAGTTCCCATAAAACGGATGTGACCTTTTTCCATTACTACCACTCTATCAGCAGCAAGTGCTTCTGTCATATAGTGGGTAATGTAAACGATAGTAATGCCTTTATCTTTGTTCAAACTTTTTACAGTACTAACAATTTCTTTGCGACCTTGAGGGTCAAGCATGGCAGTAGGTTCGTCAAGAACAATGCAAGCAGGCTCCAAAGCCATTAAACCAGCAATTGCTACTCTTTGCTTTTGACCGCCACTAAGTAAATGAGGAGCATGTTTTGCATAATCGCTCATACCTACAGCAGCCAAAGCCTTTTCTACTCGAGGACGAATCTCTTCACCAGGCACGCCAATATTTTCCGGACCAAAAGCAACATCTTCTTCTACAATAGCAGCTACGATTTGGTTATCAGGATTTTGAAATACCATACCAACTTGTTGGCGAATGTCCCACATATTGTCTTCATTATTAGTATCCAAACCACCTACAGTGCAAGTACCATCAGTAGGCAGTAAAAGCGCGTTCAAATGACGAGCTAATGTAGATTTTCCGCTACCATTAGCGCCTACGATTGCAACAAACTCGCCTTTTTTAATATCTAAATCAATGCCATCTAAGGCCTTTACTTCTTTACCATCAGCATCAGTATAATAATGCTTCAGTCCTTTGATAGAGATCACAAAAATTGCCTCCAAACCTTTTTCATTGCAACTATTATATAATTGCAAAAAAGAATAGTCAACCAGTGTAGCAAAACTGGTTGACTATTTAAAAACTTAATCTTTCTTTTTGCCCAGGTAAGCAGCTTTGATTTCCGGATTTTCCAGAAGCTCTCTACCAGAACCGGTCATTGTGATTCTGCCGGTTTCCAAAACGTAAGCAATGTCCGCAATTTTCAGCGCCATGTTAGCGTTTTGTTCGATAAGCAAAATGGTCATGCCTTGTTTATTAATCTCTTGGATAATTTTAAAGATATCTTTAATTACCAAAGGAGCCAAGCCCAAGGAAGGTTCGTCCATCATCAAAACTTTAGGACGGCACATCAGTGCTCTACCTACCGCCAGCATTTGTTGTTCGCCGCCGGAAAGAGTACCTGCCATTTGCCAGCTACGTTCTTCCAAACGAGGGAACAAATCATAAATCCAACGGATATCTTTTTCGATACCTTCTTTATCGTTACGCAGATATGCACCAATTTTGAGGTTTTCTAAAACGGTCAAGTTGGGGAATACACGACGACCTTCCGGTACGAGAGTGATACCGGTTTCTACAATTTTTTGAGAGTTCAAACCGGTAATATCTTTTTCTTCATAGGTGATTTTACCTTCAGCAGGTTTAACCAAACCAATGATACTACGGAGCAAGGTAGATTTACCTGCACCGTTTGCGCCAATCAAGGTTACAATCTTGCCTTCAGGTACATCCAAGGAAATACCTTTCAAAGCTTCGATGCCACCGTAGGATACAACAAGATTTTCAACTTTAAGCATCTTCATCTACCCCCAGGTAAGCCTCGATAACGCGGCTGTTATTTTGAATGTCTGCCGGAGTGCCTTGAGCAATTTCCATACCAAAGTCAAGTACGTAAATCCAGTCAGAAATCTCCATTACCAAATCCATGTGATGTTCAATCATGAAAATAGTCAGATTGTATTCATCACGGATTTGACGAATAAATTCAGTAAGTTCTGCAGTTTCTTTGGGGTTCATACCAGCAGCAGGTTCGTCCAAAAGCAAAATCTTCGGATTAGTTGCCAACGCACGAACGATTTCCAAATGGCGTTGTTGACCATAAGGCAAGCTGGAAGCTTTTTCGTTACGCAATTCCCACAAATCAACTTTTTTCAGCAGTGCTTCAACATCCTTTTCCATTGCGCGTTGTTCTGCATTGTACCAAGGCAAATGCAAAGCAGCTGAGAATACGTCAGACTTCAAATGCAAGTGTTTTGCAATCATAACGTTTTCATAAACGGAAAGATCTTTAAATAAGCGAATATTTTGGAAGGTACGAGCAATGCCCATTTTCACAATATCGCTAGGACGTTTACCGGTAATATCTACTTCGTCCTTACCGGGTGCAGTATATTTTACTTTACCTTCGGTGGGAGTATAAACGCCGGTAATCATATTAAATGCAGTAGTCTTACCTGCGCCGTTAGGACCGATAAGAGCTACAATTTTGTGTTCTTGAATATCAAGTTTAAGTTCGTTTACAGCGGTTACGCCGCCAAAACGCATAGTAATTGCTTCAGTTTTCAGAACGGTGCCCATTATTTAGCTCCTTTCTGAGTGAAATATTTTACGGGGTTCTTGAAAAACGCCATAAATTTTTCCCAAGTAAATTCGTTAGTACCCATAATACCTTTACGCCAGAAGAGTACGCAAGCCATCAACAGCACGGAGAAAATTACCATACGGAAACCGGGGCGGAACAAAGGAATTGCCATACCGAAAAGTTCCAGCGGTTCGTCGAATACACGCAGATATTCGAGACCAGCGGTTACGATGATGGAGCCCAACATACTACCAGTGATACTGCCCATACCACCAAGTACGATGATGAGCAAGAAGTTATAGGTCAAAGTAAACAAGAAGTTTTTGGGGTCAACGGTACCAAGCAAGGTTGCGTACAAGCCGCCACCAATGCCTGCGAAGAATGCACTAAGCATAAATGCCATACATTTATGTTTAAACAAGCCTACACCCATTGCTTCTGCTGCGATTTCGTCTTCACGGATAGCTTTGAAAGCACGACCGTAAGAAGAGTTAATCAAGCAGGTTACAAAGAGGAAAGTAATTGCTGTTGCAATAAAAATGTAGCGCACGTCATTAAGTGCAGGAATATCCTTAATACCAAGCGCGCCGTTAGTCCAGCTTTGAGCATTGGTAATTACGATACGGATAATTTCAGAGAAACCCAAGGTTGCAATTGCCAAATAGTCACCACGCAAGCGCAGTACAGGCCAGCCAATGAGGAACGCAATAAGTGCAGCAAGCAAACCGCCTACCAAAAGTGCCAACCACAAAGGCATTTGAATATCAGCAATCAAGGGGTTCATAGGTTCTGCGTAGAAAACATTAGGACGCAGTTCAACAGGTACAGTAAATACGCCTACAACGTAAGCACCAACTGCCATGAAACCTGCTTGACCCAAGCTGAACTGACCTGCAAAACCGTTGGTCAAGTTCATGGATAAGCCAATGATGGCATAAATTAAACAAAGGTTAATAACCCTGCGGACATAGGAGCCCATTTCAAACTGAGCGTAGCAAGCAACACCAAAAAGAACGGCAAGACCAGCTACGGTCAGCAATATATCTCTTTTGTTCTTCATGCTTACACCTTCTCAGTAGTTTTAACGCCCAACAAACCAGTGGGTTTGTAGAACAGAATAATAATCAAAACAATAAATGCAAATGCGTCGCGGTAGCCGGAAAGTTGCGGGAAGAAAGCTACAATGAAGATTTCGCCCAAACCAAGGATGAAGCCACCCAAAACCGCGCCTTTAATATTACCAATACCGCCGATAACTGCAGCGATAAAGCATTTCAAACCAGGCATTACACCAAGATACGGGGTAATACCGGGATAACGAACACCCCACATGAATGCGCCGATAGCAGCAAGAGCACTACCAATGATAAAGGTAGTAGAAATAACTCTATCGATATTAACACCCATTACTCTGGCAATTTCGTAATCCTTAGATACAGCACGCATCGCCATACCGGTTTTAGTATGATTAACAATGTGCAACAGTACAGCAAGGCTCAAAAAGGTCATTACAGGAATAACCAAACAAATAGCTTGAATTTGTACTTCGCCAATTGCAATATTCTGACTCAGCAGCGGAATATCCGGGAAACTCAAGGGACGACCGCTGAACAAATAGTTAGCTAAGTTTTCCAACAAGAAGGAAGCACCAATCGCAGAAATAAGTACAGAGTTTTTCGGAGCCTCACGTAAAGGACGATATGCAGTTCGTTCAATTACAACACCTAAAAGTGCTGTCGCAATAATTACACCCACAAAGGTAATGTACCAAGGGATGTGAAAAACAGTAATTCCAAAGAATGCAAAATAGCAAGCCATCATAACGATATCTGCGTGAGCAAAGTTAATCATCAAAAGGATACCATAAACCATGGTATAACCAATCGCAATCAACGCATATAAGCTGCCCAAGGAGAAACCATTTACGAAATGTTGTGCCAAGCTACTTGCGGACATATTTAGAATCGCCTGAAAGAATTCCATTTCTTCACCACCATAAACAATCAAGAAAATATGCTCCCGCCTCCGACGGAAGTGGGAGCATATGAACGGTCATAAAATTATTTTGCGTCTACGAAGTCCAAATATTTGAATTTGCCTTCTTTAACAACTTTGATAACTGCTGCTTTTTCAGCGTCGCCGTTTTTATCCAAAGTGGTTTTGCCGGTTACTGCTTCCAAATCTTTGGTGGTAGCGATAGCATCACGGATTTTTTGCGGTTCTACGCTGTTAGCACGTTTCATAGCATCGATAGCAATCAAGTAAGCATCATAAGCCATTGCGGAGAGAGCAGAAGGTTCAGCTTTGTATTCGTCGGTGTAAGCTTTCAAGAATTTTTGAGCTTCTTGAGTGGATGCTTTTTCACGGTCGAATGCAGTAGACATTACAGCGCCTTCAACATCTTTGCCACCAACATCGATGAATTCTTGGGTTTCCCAAGTATCGCCGCCCATGAAGGGAACGTTGATGCCCAATTGATGAGCTTGTTTAATCAAGAGAGCGGATTCAGTGAAGTTACCAGGAGCAAATACTGCATCCGGATTTTTAGCTTTCAAGTTGGTGAGGATTGCAGTGAAGTCTTTGTCGCCAGTTTGATAGTTAGCAACGTCGATGATGCAATCAGGATCGTTGGTCAATTTGATGAATGCTTCTTTGAAGAATTTAGCCAAGCCTACAGAGTAGTCGTTGGAAACTTCTTGTACGATAGCAACTTTACGAGCACCGTTTTTGAATGCATAGTTAGCCATTACAGTGCCTTGGAACGGATCGATGAAGCAAGCACGGAAGTAGTAATCGTTGTTAGCGGTTACTTGCGGGTTGGTGCAGGAAGTGCCGATAGCCGGAACTTTAGCTTCTTTAACGATGTTACCAGCAGCCATAGCCAAGGAAGAGCCATAGGTACCGATCAAGGTAACAACTTTGTCTTTTTCAATCAAGCGAGCTGCTACGGAAGCAGATTCTGCTTTGTCGGATTTGTTATCAGCTACAACCAATTCAACTTTTTTGCCCAATACGGTAGGATGAATTTTGTTAGCTAATTTGATACCGCGCAATTCCAATTCGCCGCCAGCAGCGTTATCGCCGGTCAAAGGCAGGAATACGCCTACTTTTACAACATCAGATTTTGCAGCTTCTTTTTTGTCGCCGCCGCAGCCGGTGAGAGCGCCGAGCATTACAGCAGAAGCAAGCATTACAGACATGACTTTTTTCAACTTCATAAATAAAACCCCTTTTCTTTTCTGCTGCTGCCAAAAGCGCAGCTAAATAATATATATGGTATTATAGCATTTCAAAAAATATTTGACAACTATATTTT